>PNOB01000429.1 GCA_013824585.1 Desulfobacterium sp.
CAATATCGGAATTCAAAAATCGAGTGATATCACGGGGAAAAAGGTCTGTATCTTTGATAAAGACACCACTGATGGAGAGATGGATAATCATGGCAGACAGGAGCCTGACCGACCACTGGGGTTTTCGTTCAATCAGCTTCAACCATGTCCGGATATTCTGAATATGGTCTGAGTTTGCTTTTATCTGCCAATCATTTCCTACACCTTCGATCATGGGGGACTGAAATCCAAGATCGATGAGAAAATCCGTAAAAAAGTTCACAAAATCATTATCATCTGTTTTGTAAACACCCTCTCCCATGTTCAATACACAGTTGAGAGCGGTTGCCGGAAAATCTTCTGCGCGCTTTTTTAAGATGGAAAAGGTTTTCTGGATCAGGGTTTGAATTTTTGAGGGCTCTTCACTGGCGATTAAAAATGAAAGGGTACGGTTAATTTCCCGGAGGGCTTCCTCATGAATCATCAAAAGTCCGGATGTGTTCATGATATGGAATAGAAAGAACAGTTTCCACCGTCTTCCCTGGCTGTCTTCCCCCCCAGACTCAAATAACTGTTGGGGAACTTTTCGGTATGTTTCTACAAATTGACTGTATTCTCTCAGTCCCATTAACCGGATCAGCATTTCAATGGAGTCCGGGAGTTCATCTTTGATAATCTCTTTTAATGTATTTACAAGCTCGTGTAAGTATGAACTGGATATGTCCTTAAAAATTTCCTGAAGGTTCCGGGGAAATTTCGTTTCTTCAACCTCGTTTTGAAACCAATCCATTGGATCTGCTTCACTTAGCCAGTAGGCATAGGTATATTGATAGTATTTGACCAGCAGATGATTGATGGACTGGTATCCAATCGATGCTTCCGGATTAACGGTAATCAAGTCTTCTGCAAGCCGTTTGATCCGGTAATAACTTTTTACAAACAGAAAAAAGTATTCATCTTCCAGGTCGTGTATCTGCAAGAAGGATTCATCCAGTATTGGTTTGAATCGTTGCAGTTCAGTGCCGGATTCCTTAATTATTTTCTGGATTAAAAGAAGGCAGTTGTCCGCAGCATCTGTCTTTGTTACCGGCTTTACAGCGTATTGAATGGCACTTAAAAAAATTTCAATATACAGGTGTGCCGCAGCAGGGCCTTCAGGATGTTTCTTCATCAAATGGAAATAGTTGAGGGAATAATTGCGGGCTTCTTTTACGATGAACTGCCAATTTCGATAAGGATGTGACAGTTCCTTGAGAAAGGTGTTCAATCCTTCCAGCAATCCGTAATATTTGGACATGATGTCTTGAATCAGGAAATATTTGGGGTCTATCTGAGCGTCAACATGGTAGTCTGCAATATTTGCTTCAAGTGCCTTTGATGGTTTTTTTAACTTATTGGCTTTTTCCATTTATTCGGGCATCCTTTGAACTATCAGATTGAATATTCTGTAAAGCTTTTTCCCCCGTGTTACAGCAGCTCAAGCTGAATCGGCTTTCTGATCTTGTTTTCCGGTTTCTTTTTTTTGGACGGCTTGTCAACAATCATATTATCTGCCGGCCAGGTACGACAAAATTCATCCTGTGGCTGATCCGAATAGGTTATCTCAAAAGAACAATCGCCTGTCTGATATATGGATGATAAACTATGGATCATCAGATTTTGCTCCTGGGCTGTGATCACCGGAAAGCCGTAGTGGGTGTTAATATGCTTGATCGGTTTTCCAGACTTTATTCTCTGGGAAATAAAGTCAATATGACTTTCCAGGCGATTGGAAATTCTGGAATTGGAAACATCGACGGCTGTTTTCATTCTGGATATAATGGGTTCACAGAAGTGTTTTTCAAGTTCAACGCCCATGCTGTTGCGCCCGGTTGCCATGGCTGCCAGCATGGTTGTTCCCATGCCCAGAAATGGATCAAACACCATATCTCCATGATTCGAGTACATACAGATCAACCTGTACGGAAGTTCAAACGGAAACGCAGCGCTTCTTTTTCGGACATCCTTTTCATTCAGTTTTTGAACGGTTCCCTTCAGATCCATCCATATATCGGAAAACCATTGGTTCCTCTCTTCCCAGAAGAAGGCACTTTTGTGACGGTGAAGTTTATCTTCTTCTTTTAGAAATAGTCGTTTTCCTCCCTTGCGCAGGATAAGAATATATTCATGCTCCAGGGTCACGTAGGCACCAGCAGGCAGCATCCCGGAACCCATAAATTTATTGGGGGCATTGGTCTGTTTCCTCCAGATAATGGCAGGTAAGGGGGTAAACCCTTTTTTCAACATGAAGTTCAGTATCCTGGAATGGTTTGTGTAGAGCATGAAATGATCATTCAATGTCCGAACCGCGTCACCGATATTGATGCATGCAAAACCACCGAATTTCAATACCCGGTAAACTTCATCCCAGACACGGTCCAGCAACTGATTCATGCATTCAAATGCAAGCAGGCCATCCTGATTTTCCATAGCCTGTCGAGTTTTAGGATCCTGATTGGAAAATACCTCATCCCACATCTGAATCATCGGATAGGGAGGAGATGTAACCACCAGATCAACACTTTCCGATGGAATTTGGTTGTTTTTTCGGGCATCCCCGATAAAAAATTGATGGGTTGTTTTCATCTGTTCGTCTCTTTCGATCACAGGGATATTTGCATCACCTGTTTATCATTATAAAAGGTATAGACACTAAAGAATTACCACTTTTTTTAAATAAGCCACAATTTTATCCGGATCATCCATCACCTGAAAAATATCAATATCTTCTTTTGAGACCATTTGATCCCTCATCAATCGTTCCCGAATCCACTTCACGAGTCCACCCCAGTAATTCGAACCCATCAGAATGATAGGAAAGGTTCGAATGCGCTGGGTCTGGATCAGTGTGACTGCCTCAAAAAGCTCATCCAGTGTTCCAAAACCACCGGGCATGATAATATATGCTTGGG
>PNOB01000430.1 GCA_013824585.1 Desulfobacterium sp.
AATGAAAACTATTTTCCCATGTATGTTGTTCAGGATCATGAAGCCATATCCAGGATGCTGGTGCAGTATGGAGTTTCCTTGATGTTCACCGGCCATTTTCACGCCCAGGATATCACTGTAAAGTATTTCAATGATCCGGATGGAGCGCTTTTTGATATTGAGACCGGCTCCCTGATCACTTATCCTTCACCATACCGGGTAGTCCGTATTCAGGATGATCAGCGTGTTTTGATAGAGAGCCGTTTTATTACATCAATCCCCTCTCATCCAGACAACTTTTCAGAGTTTTCAAAAAGTTTTTTAAACAATAATACCCTGCGCATTACCGACCGGACGTTGAAAAAATACTGGATGTCCGATCAGGACAGGGAGAAGATTGCGCCCAGTGTGGCAACCGCTTATGCCGCCCATCTGCGAGGAGATGAAAGCAAACCGGAATCGTTTGTGGAAACAGATGGACTGGGTCTATGGGGAAGCCTCATCATATGGATGCGAAAAGATCTGATTGAAGGGTGGTGGACAGATCTGCCTCCTGCGGACAACTCAGTGGAAATCAATTTAAGGACGGGTCAGTATCTTGAAACAAGCAATACCCCGGATTGATCGAACAGCATATACACCCAGATTGTATATGGCTCCGTTAAAAGGGGTTACCGACCATATTTTTCGGAACACCTACAACAGACACTTCCAGGGAATCGACCTGGCCATTGCTCCGTTTGTGGCTTCGATCAATGGGAGAAAGATCCATCGTAAGTATATCGATGACCTGCTTCCAGAACATAACAAGGACATGCCGGTCATTCCCCAGATTTTAAGCAGTTCTGCCAAAGGTTTTATCTTGCTGGCGAACCGTTTTTATGATCTGGGTTATGAGACGGTAAACTGGAACTTGGGATGCCCATACCCCATGAATCCTGAAAAAAATCGTGCAGCATGGCTGCTTCCCCATGTGGATCGGATTCAGGAATTCCTTGAGGAGGTTGTTCCCTCTCTGAAAGGGAGAATATCCATCAAGGCAAGGCTGGGTTTGAAAGACAATCAGGAGTTTGGGCAACTGATCCCTGTCCTGAATTGTTTTCCCATCGACGAGATCATTCTTCATCCCCGGACAGGGATACAGCGGTATGATGGAAAACCGGATTTGCAGGCTTTTGAAGAATGCATTTCCAGAATAAAACATCCAGTGGTTTACAACGGCGATATCAGAACCGTAGAGGATTATCAGAGGCTTGCCGGAAGATTTCCTTCGATTGACAGGTGGATGATCGGACGATGGCTGCTGGTGGATCCTTTTCTTCCTCTTGCGATCAAGACCGGAAAAGGTGCTGGTCAGAATCGGGCAGAAAAAATGAGGATGTTTCATGATGACCTGTTTGAACAATACCGTGAAATGTTGAATGGGCCGAAACATCTTCTGGACAGGATGAAGGGGCTCTGGCAGTTTTTCCAGTTTGCTTTTCAGGATTGCAGCCCTGGGATGGAAATCATCAGACAAACCCAGCATCCGGATCAGTACCAGGATGTTGTTGAACATTTTTTTCAAACCCATGCCCTTTGTGCGACAGAGTGAAAAGATTATAAAGCTGCCGAAAAATTTCACAACGATTGGCAATCCTGAGTAAACAGGCAAGATCAAATCCTGACAAAGCCTGACCGGTAATTTTTGGATTCACACTCCGGAAAAAGAGAGGGAGGTTTTATGGCCAGATATAATGGGATCAATCACCTTGCAATGATAACCCGGGACATGGATGCAACCATCCGTTTCTGGAGGGACCTGCTCGGAATGCGGCTGGTTGCTGGATTGGGAAGCAAAGACTATCGGCATTATTTTTTTGAAATTTCCAAAACCGATCTGATCGCATTTTTCGAGTGGCCCGGGGATCAAAAAATTGAACTGAAAGATCATGGGGTTCCAAAGAAAGATCCGATGGCCTTTGATCATGTTTCAATCGGTGTGGAGAGCATGGACGATATCATTGAATTGAAAACAAAGCTGATGGCGGCTGATTTCTGGGTTTCGGAAATTATCGATCACGGGTTTATCTATTCCATCTATTCATTTGATCCCAATAATATTCCCATTGAGTTCAGCTATAGCCTGCCTCGCGTTGATATCAGAAGAGATCCAAGGATGAAAGATCATCACCCGTCAACAACAGCCCTCGAAGGTTCTGAGCCTCAGCCCGGTCACTGGCCTGAGGCACTGACGACAGAAACAGTTGATCTTTTGGTTTATCCCGGGGAAGGAACAATTCTCGCGGAAGAATAGCTATTCATCGATACGCTGGATCATCCACGCGTTTATGGAGTATGGTATGGAACTTGCTATTTTCAATACCATCGACATTACTTTGGTAAGAACTATGGATGCAGTTTGCTGATTGAGTTTGCCGGGGTGATAAAACAATAGAATAAGGAGAGACGCCATGGCTAATCAAGCACATATGTGTAAAAGTTGTGGAGAAATCAAAATAGGGGCCGGTCATCTCTGCGATCCGGTTGAAATTGATCAGGCCTATGTTTGTGAGCACTGCGGAGGCGCAACAAAAGATCCAAGACATATCTGCAAGCCCAAACTGCAGAATATCAATTTTGTCTGTATCGCATGCGGGAGGGTTGCTGAACTGCCAAAACAGCTTTGCAACCCGCGTGATATCGTGTTAATGGCAAAGCATGAGCCTCCGGAAAGAATTATTTAATTACAAGTACCCTAATTGAAAAATGATATTGGAGGTGGTATTATGCGACAATCAAATGAAATATGTGAGAAAATTCGTACCATGTACCCGGATGTGGGGTGTGCGGAATTTAATCCTGTATTACCTGAGACAGAAGCGTCTTGGGCAAACGAATATGAGACATTAATAATATATAAGGATAGACGATGAATACAAATATTGAAAGGCCTATCCGACA
>PNOB01000431.1 GCA_013824585.1 Desulfobacterium sp.
GGCGCTTTTTATGTCTGGGAATATGAGGAAATTCAATCCAGTCTGAATCCGGAGACATTTTTCATTTTTAGTTATCTGTATGGTCTTGAACCAGGCGGGAATGTCGCATCCGATCCGTCCGGAGAGTTCAGAAACAAGAATATTCTGTATGCCCGGCATACCATTGGGGAGGCAGCAGCGCATTTTCAAAAGTCTGAATCCGAAATTATCAAGATCATTGCCGATGCAAAATCAGACCTTTTGAAAAAACGGTCAGAGCGTCACCGTCCTCATCTGGATGATAAAATCATTGTATCCTGGAATGGTTTAATGATCTCTGCTCTGGCCAGGGCATATCAGGCAACCGGGAAACCGTTTTATCTGGATGCGGCCAAAAAAGCCGCACAATTCATTCATGACCATTTATATGATGACCAGACAAGGCAACTGTACCGGATCTGGCGGCAGGGGGAGCGGAAAATTCCCGGCATGGCCTCAGACTATTCTTTTTTAACGCAAGGCCTGGTTGATCTGTATGAGTCCGGTTTTGATTTCCGATGGCTGGAATGGGCAAAAAGTCTTGCCTCCGGGCTGATCGAACTCTTTTTGGATTCTCAGAAAGGCAATCTGTTCATGACCCGGGAGGATCATGATAAAAACCTGCTGTTGCGAATTAAAGAGGAAGGGGATAATGTTCTCCCCGCAGCCGGCTCCATTGCTTCTCTGGCCTTGTGGAAGCTTTCCATGTATACGGGAAACGATGATTTCCAATCCAAGGCCCGGAAAATTGTGATATCTGCACTTTCAAATCCGGATCTGCATCCCAGTTCTGCTCCACAGATGCTGGTTACAATGGGAACCATCTTAGCCAGTCCGGTTCAGATTGCTGTTGCAGGGGAAAAGACAGATCAATTTTTCAGATAACCACTTGAAAAAATCCGTCAGGTCTGGTTTGATCAGGAAAAAAAAGGAGACATACCATTAAAAAAGTTTCTCATTATACGGCTTGCCTTATCATGGCGGTTCTTTTGTCCGGTTGTGTGCACATCGATTTGGATACCGGTGCACGTGGCGGGCCGAAAATGTTTCATTCTTCGGCAAGCGAGCTGAAGGGTGTTTCGGCAGAGGCTCTGCTTGTCGAGGCAGACCAGACAGTGGCGGATATGGTTTTCCGCACCAATCTGATCCGGGAGGTTGCTGAGCGATCCAGGCCCGCTGTTGTGAGTGTGTATGCACAAACCAAGACGCCTTATCGCATTCATCTTCTGCCGATTCCGTTTCTGGGCCCTGGATTTGGCGTTCAGTTGCCGGGTATTGGTCTGGGTTCCGGGTTCTTTATCCATCCCTCCGGGTATCTGTTGACCAACAACCATGTGATTGAGCGGGCGGAAAAAGTAAAGGTGAAAACCCAGGATGATGTGGATCATGAGGTGATCATTGTGGCTCGTGATCCGGAATATGATATTGCCCTTCTGAAGGTTGTGGGGGAGGAAAAAAAATTTCCAGTGCTTCCCATGGGAAATTCAGATGAGGTGGATTCCGGCAATATGGTGATCGCGGTTGGAAATCCCCTTGGACTTGGGCATACCGTGACATCCGGTATCATCAGTCATACAGGACGGCATCTTTCCCGGATCACGGAAAAAGAGGGCCGGCAGATCAATTTCATTCAAACCGACGCAGCTATCAATCCAGGTTCCTCCGGTGGCCCCCTGATTACCCTGACCGGAGCCTGGGTCGGTATGAACACGGCCACGGCCACTTCAGGAGAGGGAATCGGCTTTGCCGTACCCAGTTCCCAGGTACGCGAATTTCTGGATATGATCCGGAACGGAAGCTGGGAACCAAAATCAGGGGAAGATCGTTCTCAGACGGTGAAATAGTTCAGTGTAAATTTGCACACAATCATAGAAAATCTATCATGTGATCTCATGATTGTATTTTCCCTATTTCGTACCGGAATCAAAAAAAACGATATTTCTGAATGCTTTAGATTTGTAATGGTAATCTGTATCTTGATACGTGAAGGATTCAGATGACGATTTCAACGATCTGCACTTTCCGGAATTTTATTATTGAGGGATAAATATTGAGGGATATTCGATTTACCGATCTCAGGGATTATGCTTCAGGAAATTCCAGATACCTTATTCCAATCGCCGAACGAATTGCTCACCAGTGAGGGCCGCTTTTTAATCCGAATTCGATGCAGCAAATAGGTCTTACCTTTCTCTTCCTTTTCTAACGATATCTATAATCTCTTTTGTTGTGATATTCACTTTTATAAAAGGCACATCTAAAGGAGAGGATGCGGTTTGATCAGGAATTAACGCAAAAGTTCGACCATCTTTTCTGCGAATTAATACCTTACCGGTGCTTTCTGCCTGCTCAAGTACAGCGGCAAGCTTTTGTCTGGCTTCCGAATATGTATAGACTTGCATTTTAAACCTCCAGCGCTTCAATGTTGATGCTTTGGGCAGCCGATTTTAATTTTACATCCAAAGTCAAAAGGGGTGACTTATACCGTTTAGCGCAATCCAATAGGTATGCATCATAGGCGTACATCTTTATTTCTTTTGATAGTCGCAATGCATTGGGAATGTCTATTTCGACATATCTGAGGGGGATGCTCTGAAATATTTTCAGTCCCTTTCTGGCGTCATCAAGTGTTATCCGATCCTGCTTAAACATTGCCGAAAACGCATTGCCGATTTCCCAAGGTATGGAGCCAGGCCCTATCAGAGTGTTCCCAGCGGTTATTGTGATGATTTTAGATCGTTCAGGTTCCCCAACGATTACCGCGATCAAAGCGCTCGTATCGATTACAATGTCCATATCGGGCTCCAGGATTTAAGTTTTAGACAATTGTACAACAATTATGGGATTTGTCAACACATAGCGGATCATAG
>PNOB01000432.1 GCA_013824585.1 Desulfobacterium sp.
AAATATATCGGCGAAGGCGAAGGCCAGATCCGGCAGTAGAACAGCGTATTGTTTTTATGACTGACGATTCGTCGATAATCGATATCAAGGGGCTGACGAAGCATTACGGACGCCTGAAGGCCGTGGATGATGTCAGCTTTTCGGTCGAACATGGCATGATATTCGGCATCCTCGGACCCAACGGAGCCGGCAAGACGACATTGTTTAACACTATCACCGGAAAATATCGTCCCAAGAGCGGATCTATTCTTTTAAAAGGCAAGGATGTGACCGGATTCAAGCCTGATAAGCTCGTCCGGATGGGTTTGGGACGTTCGTTTCAGATCAACAGCACCTTTGCCGGTCTGACGACTTTTCAGAATCTGCGCATGGCTGTTCTCGCCCGGAAGAACATTCGGTTCAACTTCTTTCGCAATCTGGATAAAATGCAACCGGTCACGGATGAAACCGACGCCTTTCTCGCCCGTATCGGGCTATCAGCAGAGCGTAATTTGCCGGCTAGCTTATTATCCTACGGCAAACATCGCTGCCTGGAACTTAGTCTGGCCATGGCGACGGATCCGGACTTGGTGATGCTGGATGAGCCAGCGGCTGGTATGTCAAGAGAAGAGACGCACCAGATGGTGAAGCTGATCCGGGAGTTGACCCATGACAAAACCGTAGTGATTATCGAGCATGATATGGATGTGGTGTTTTCTCTGGCTGATCGGATTACGGTTCTTCATCATGGAGAAATCCTGGCCACCGGCGCACCGGAAGAAATTAAAGCGAATCAGGATGTGAAGGATGCTTATTTGGGAGAAACCAAAGTCGGCGATGCTGCTTGAAGTCAAAGATCTTCAGAGTTATTATGGCTTGAGCCACGTACTCCAAGGTGTATCTCTTGCCGTTTACAGCGGAGAAATAGTCGGCCTGCTGGGACGAAACGGCATGGGAAAAAGCACAACGCTTAAAAGCATCATGGGCATGGTGCAACCCAAAAGCGGATCGGTTCACTTTCAAAATCAAGAAATCGCCGGGCAGGAGCCTTACCGGATTGCCCGGGCCGGCATAGGTTATGTTCCGGAAGAGCGACGGATTTTTTCAAACCTGACGGTGATGGAAAATCTGATGATGGGAGTCAAGCCCGGTGATGGTCAAAAGAAAGACGGATGGACTCTTTCAAAGCTTTACCATCATTTCCCCTTCATGAAAGACCGCCCCGCCCAGAAGGGCAGTCATCTGTCCGGGGGCGAGCAGCAGATGCTTTCCATTGCCAGAGCCCTGATGGGGAATCCAAAGCTTCTACTGGTAGATGAGCCCACCGAAGGACTGGCGCCGCTGATGGTTCGGGAAGTAAGGGAGGTGCTTTCGAAAATCAACCAGGAAGGGGTATCCATCCTGATTGTTGAGCACAATCTCCAAGTGGCCCTTTCTTTGGCGGATCGTGTCTATCTGATGGGCAAAGGAACCATCGGATTTACCGGCTCAGTTCAGGAGTTAAAGGCCCAGCCCCATGTACAGGAACAATACTTGAGCATTTAGAAGAAGGAGGTAAAATGATTCACACCCTGAAACAATCGTTGTGCCCAGTCCGTTTCATGACTGGAGTGATGGTTCTTTTTTTCTTTTTTCTCATCGGAAGCTGTGCATCAAAATTGCCGATGCCTGAAAAATTGTTTCCCGGATATACAGGACCCCAGATTGCGGTAACACCTAAGGCGATAAGGCTTGGTATTGCCGGACTGGTTAAAACCCAGGTAGTTATTGCAGGTTCTGGCTTTCAACCAGGCGATTCAGTGTTTGTTGATATGGTGAGCACCGAAGGAAATCAGAACATCAACATCCCCATCGATGCTGCAAAAATTGATCCCAACGGCCAATTTACCGTGGAAGTGAGCAAAGAAGTCAAGGCACTTGAAATTTTAAAACTCGATATTGATCCGAGCGACCTGACCCCGATTGTCGTTCGGGATCCTATTCCGATTGGAAAATATATAGTAACGGCCGTCAGTGTAGATTCCGACAGGAAAGCCGAATGCCCCATCAATGTGGAAGCCCCAAGCTGGGGAGACAAACTGAAAGACAAAATCGGCGTCTGGTTTGGCAAGATCAGAATAGGCAGGTAGGCCTTGATCATCGTTGCGGCCCTCTAAAACAAAACTCTATTCAAAATGAACCTGTTCAGTCTCATTTATCCGGATTGTGAAAAGCGGCTATGGTGAAGCCATTTTCCTCAAAATGCTTGTCAAAAGCAAAAGCGCATTCGATTTGGAGGGTCTCCATGATTTCAAAACTGAGGCAGTCCACGAGGCTGATATCGCGTTTGCTTTGTGCTAATAGGCGCTGCATGGCCCTTGCATACCATTTGTCATCGACCCAGACAATCTC
The DNA here is from genome assembly GCA_013824585.1 of Desulfobacterium sp. Classification (GTDB taxonomy): domain Bacteria; phylum Desulfobacterota; class Desulfobacteria; order Desulfobacterales; family SURF-7; genus QZKS01. The sequence continues at coordinate 2,371 of PNOB01000432.1, forward strand.
GAGCAGGGGAAGGATTTTTGTATTAAAATCATTGACCGGCGGCAATCCGATACGGCTTTGTAAAAGCGCTGTAGTTTCCAAAAGGACAAAGGAACTGGTCACAAGTTGAACGTTGTTTTCTGCAAAGTAGTTAAAATTCCCCCTGGCTCTGACGTACATATAATCATTTTCCACCAGCAGCGCAAAAAGTCCGGATGTATCAGCAAAAATATTCATGATCCAAAAGCCCCTTCAAGATAGCGGTCATGTTCGATAGATGTATCAGGTTGATCTGTTTTATATTTTCCGGCCAGAGACAGGGCCTGCCGGTACTGTGCGGTACGATTCGGCTTACCGGTTATCAGAAATCGGTCAATTGCATGGCGGATCAGGGATGCAACAGATTCATTGCTGGAAAGAGAAAGTTCCCTCAGCTTCCGTGCCTGATCCTCGGTTAATTGAATTTGTGTGCGAACCATTATGCTCCTCCTTGTAATCATGTTATCACTTATGATGTTATGATTACACTGATAGACT
>PNOB01000433.1 GCA_013824585.1 Desulfobacterium sp.
GGAACAGGATTGGGCCCCATGAGTTATCTTCTGACCGCCGGGACAGATGATAATCCCTATTTTTTTTCCTTTCCAATAAACGCGAATCTTGGTTTTACGCTGTTTCCCAATTCTAGCGTCGCCCCTTATGTCCGGGCAGGGGTCATGTATCATCTGGCATCCGGTGATTATGTTGACGGAGCCTCTCCCGGTGTTTTCGGGGCAGTTGGCATTGAATTTATGAGGGATCGGAAGGTATCCCTTGGAATCGAGGTTGGTTATGACGCCTCTGAAATCGATTTTCAGAAACATTACCGGAATTCTTCCAGGGTGACGATTGAGGAGATCCGGCCATATGAGGTTATGATCAGCCTTTTTGCAGCATTTTAAGGATTTGGATGTTCAACCGCCTATTGCAGACATGGGACTTGCGATCTGAGCAGCCTGTTTGCTGTTCAGGTCGTGAGATGTCGGTTTCAGACGGATGGCATTCAGAATCACATGGGCAATCTGCTGGTCTGAAAAACCAGACCGGAGCGGCGTTTTCAGATCGGTCTGATGGTCGGACAGCAGGCAGGTGCGAAGAAATCCGCTGGCTGTCAGCCTGAGCCGGTTGCACGTCTGGCAGAAGTGATGGCTGATCGGGCTGATAAAACCGATTTCCCCTATTGCATTTTTGAACCGGAACCGTCTGGCCGGGCCATCCATTTTTTCCCGCTGAATGGGATAAAGCTCTCCCAAAGATGCAATCCGTTCCTGAATTTCCTTTGTGAAAAGAGGATTTTCAGGTTGCATGGCAGAATCACCAATGGGCATATATTCAATAAACCGGATATGAAATGGATGGGAAAAGGAGAGTTTTGCCATATCGGTTAATTCATGATCATTAATCCCCCGGAGTGCGACCACATTGATTTTGATGGGATGAAAACCCAGTTTTTCAGCCGCAAGAATTCCCTCCCACACTTTTTGAAATACATCATGCCCGGTAATCCTGTGATAGTTTTCGGGATTCAGTGAATCCAGGCTGATGTTGAGTCTTCTGATACCGGCGGATTTGATTTTAACCAGATGATCCTGCAAAAGCAGGCCGTTGGTTGTCATGGCAAGATCATCAATCCCTCTGATTTCATGGAGCCGGGTAAGAAATGGAAAGATCTCTTTTCGGACCAGTGGCTCTCCTCCGGTTATCCGGATCTTTGAAATCCCAAGGTCACTGAAGATTTGGATCAGGTGTAAAATTTCTTCATACCGCAATATATCACGATGAGACTGTTTGAACTGACTGGAAAAGGGCAGACAATAGGTGCAGTTCAGATTGCAGTGATCGGTGATGGATACCCGAAGATAATCCAGGTGTCTGTCGCTGCGGTCCACCAACCGGTCCGGCGGGGAATCATTTCCTTTTTCATGTACACCATTCATCCTATTTTATCCGGCTAATGTTTTAAAGCTGAAGTTTTCACGCAGCATTTTGGATTTCAGGTGTAAAACAGCACGACCATATTGAATGTTTTTTTCAATTATATTCTGGTAATTCTTAAAGTTGCTTTTCAGTTTCATACTGTGGGAAGTGACTTTGCGAATCATGCTGATCTCTTTTCCGATCACCTTGTTTTCACGATTTTTCAGGGCATCAAAAAAATCATCCCGGGTATTCATGCAGTTTGCATAACAAACCACCTTGCCCATATGGCTGACCGCATGGCCGTCACTTCCACCGGTAACGATTTTATTCAGATTGAATCCCAGCATTGCACTTCGAAGATTTGATTTTTTTAAATTACCGGCATTCAGTACCTCAATCCCATCAACTTCTTTCAGAAGGGAAGCCTGTTGTTCTGCTGAAAGGCTTGAATTGCAAACACCGGCATATGCACTGCCAAATGGATGAGGGAACACTGTCAGGGAGTCAAAATATTTTGCTGTTTGAATGATTTCCGAAAGATGAAGGGAGATGGAGCTCATTTTATCATGGCCCAGATTGGGTTTGATATTTTTTTTGAAAAAGATTTTTAAATCCGTAAGTTTTCGAAAATATACAAGGATGTGTGTCCCTTCCCTGGAAGTGACTTCAATTCCCGGGATGCTTAAAATGTTTTGATTTTTACTGATTTCCAAAGCCCCTTGAATTTCGTTATGGTCTGTTATGGCAATGCCGATATTCAGCTTTTCTGCTGTTTTTGCAATCTCATCAATGCTGTTTTTCCCATCAGAATGGTTGGAGTGAAAGTGGAGATCCGCAACGGTATATTTTTTTGTCAGTTCTACGAGGTTGGGTTTTTCAATCAAAATTCTATTGATATTATTCATGATAATTCCATATTTCTGATTTATATTTTTGGCTGATTTACTTTTGACCGATCACTATAGGATTAGAATTAGAACAAAAAGGGGAAAGACAAAATTCGATGATCCGATTAACATGAGTCGAAGTATAACGAAATATTCTGCAACGGTCAATCTTCAAAAAAAAAATTTTTTACAGCCAGACCGGGCTTCCATTTTATGATAAACAATTCCAGCCATTTATATATGGGAGCTGGACATTGTTTCGCTGGAATTTAAATTGCATTCCTCAACAATTGATTGTTAACTGTTCAAATCCATTTTAATGTCAATGAGCCAATTTCAAAAGCCTGTTGTTGTAGTTCAGGCGAAAGCCGGACACGCAATGCTGTTTTCCAAGCCGCCAGGCGTAACCATAGCGATATCCAGTATTTTCAGTTCTTTTCTGAACATCGGCTTTCGCCGGTGTGACGCTTTTTAATGATTTTGAAATTGGCTCAATCGTTTTGAAATTGGCTCCAATGCAATATCATTTTTCCGAAAGATGTTTTTCAATGTCAGATAGAATACCGTCCCTTTTTT
>PNOB01000434.1 GCA_013824585.1 Desulfobacterium sp.
GCTCTTGAATATGGAAAAAAAATAAAAAAGGGCTCTGTTTCATATGCTTTCATAGAAACATCTCCCTTTTCTAAACCAGATGGTCCAAAAAAACTAAATTGACCCGGGTTTGGATATGGTCTTGGGTAGTATGGTGACGCCATCAGCCGCAGTGCCTGGTTTTGCCGTAACCGTCAGCGTGATTAAATTACCGGAAGTGGTCACATTGAGTGTAAAATCTCCCAGATCTGTTCCCAGAGTTGCATTGCTATAGACGATCGTATCCCATGCTGAACCGGCAAGGAGTTGCTTACCAAACTGGCCGTTGACCCGTGCAATCGCCTCTGACATTGCTGCAACAAGCGCTTTTTCTTTTGCCTCTGTCTGAAGATCAAAATACTTTGGTATGGCTACGGCTGCTAAAATTCCAAGGATAACCAGAACAGCGATAATCTCAACCAGTGTAAAACCCTCTTCATTTTTTACCAGATTTCTTTTCTTCATCAAAAAATCCCTCCCAAGATTTTAGATTATCACAGTATATTCAATTTCAAAAAAAAAACAATCAATTTATCAAAATACAACAAATCGTTTTTCCCTATATCAACACATCACTTCACAACCTTTGTCAGGTCCCACATGGGCAAAAATATGGCCAGGGCAAAAAAACCAACCACCGCGGCAAGTCCGATGGTTAAAATCGGCCCAATGGCATCGGACAGTTTCTTCATGGCATACTGCAGTTCAAAATCATAATGAGACGATATCTCCTCCAGCATCTCATCCAGGTTTCCAGACTCTTCTCCGATTGCAATCATATTAATCACAATCGGCGTAAAATACCTGGCTTTGGCCAGGGGTTCTGCAATGCCTCGCCCTTCTTCCAGACGGTTAATAATATTCTGGAATTCCCTTGCAATGGCGAGATTTCCGATGGTTCCGGAAAGAATCTTCATGGAGTCCAGGATATCCACTCCGCTGGACTGGAGTATGGCAAAAATACTTGCAAACCTGGACATGGCAGCTTTGATAAACAGAGCGCCGATAACCGGAATTTTCATAAAAAAAGCATCGCAGACATACCTCCCCTGCTCTGTCTTGATATAATAAAACAGCGAAATCATTCCAGAGACAATGGCTCCAACCAGAAAATACCAGTAATTTGCCATGAACTCATACATGAACATACAGATTCGGGTGGGCATTGGCAGATCGATTCCGGCGCTCACAAACACTCTTACGAATTTTGGAATCACAAATGTTAACAGCACAAAAAAGGCAACGCAAAGGAAAATAATAACAATCAGCGGGTATTGAAGCGCCGATTTCACATCTGACTTGATTCTGTGTTCATGTTCAATGATGAACGCCAGCCTTTCCAGAACCTCCGGCAAGGCACCGCTTGCCTCTCCGGCTTTCATCATGCTGCAATAAAGGGGGGAAAATGCCTTTGGATGTTTTTTAAAAACATCATGCAGGCTCGCTCCTTCCCGGATATCATCGTTCATAGAATAAATAATCTTCTTCAACTTGATGTTTTCCGTCTGGCTTCCCACCACCTCCAGTAATTTGACAATGGGTACACCGGATTTCAACAAGGTTCTGAACTGTTTGGTGAAAATAATCAAATCCGGGGCTTTCACAGGGGTCAGCCATTCATTCAAAGCGTCCAAGCTGGAAGCGCCGCCCCCGACTCCTGCTTCTCCCCTTACCGAAAGAGGGATGATACCCCTAGCGCTCAGTATATTGGTAGCCATTTCGGGGGATTCCGCCTCAATGGAACCAGATAGATTTTCCCCCTGTTCATTGATTGCCTTATACGAAAATTTAGCCATTTTATACCATCACCGCAGAGGCTGCTTCTTCTAGAGTCGTAACGCCTTCCAGTACTTTTCGGGTAGCATCTTCCATTAATGTGCTGAGCAGTCCTTCTGCTTTTGCAGTGCGTGTGATCTCCTGGGCGGATTTTTTCTGGAGGATCATATCTTGAACCATTTCATCGATGCTCAATATTTCATATAATCCAACTCGTCCTTTGTACCCGGTATCCATACAATTAAAACAGCCGGTTCCTTTTACAAAATCAGCTCCCTCTATCTTATCCAGCCCCCAGTATTCCAGGGCAGCCTGAGGCGGTTTATAGGGTTTCTTGCAATAGGGGCAAACCCTCCGGATCAGGCGCTGTGCAATGGAAAGCAGCATCACCGATGAAACCAGGAACGGTTCAATCCCCATATCAATAAAACGGGTAATGGCCCCGGCTGCATCATTGGTGTGTACCGTACTCAAAACCCGATGACCAGTCAAGGCAGCCTGCACAGAGATTGTAGCGGTTTCCGCATCCCGGATCTCTCCTACCATGATCACATCCGGATCCTGGCGCATAATAGACCGCAGTCCGTCGGCAAATGTCATTCCCGCTTTTCTGTTCAATTGAATCTGCCGGATTTTTTCAACCCTGTATTCCACCGGGTCTTCCAGTGTAATAATATTGATATCCGGTTTGTTGATCTTCTGTAAAATGGAATACAGACAGGTACTCTTGCCACTTCCGGTCGGCCCGGTACTGAGAATCATTCCATAGGGCTTGCTGATGGCCATTTCAATTTTCCGGATATCCTGATCAACAATCCCGAGACTTCCCAGGGAGTAAACGCCAGCACTGGTATCCAGCAGCCGGAGCACCAGATTTTCACCGTAAATCGTGGGGATGGTGGAGGCCCGGATATTGATTTCCTTGTTATCCATTTTCACCGTGAACCGGCCGTCCTGGGGAATCCTCGATCTTGCGATATCCATGTTCGCAAGAATTTTCAATCGTGAGATGATTAATAATATCATTGATTTTGGCGGGGCAGGCACCTCGTG
>PNOB01000435.1 GCA_013824585.1 Desulfobacterium sp.
AAGAGCATTGAAAAGCTTCGGGGTCGGCTGGAAATTCATTCCAGGGAAGGTAAGGGGACGGTTTTTACCATCTCGCTTCCCCTTACAATGGCGATTGTCGAGGGAATGCTGGTTCGGATAGGAAAGGAGAGATATATCATCCCAACCCATTCCATTATCCAGTCCTATCGTCCGGACCGGAAACATTGTCATACGGTTGAAAACAAAGGAGAGATGGTCCGGCATCGGGAAAATCTGCTTCCGCTTGTCCGGATCAGCCGGTTGTTTAATGTAAAGGAAGATGTGACCGATCCTTGGAATGGGATTGTGGTCGTCACGGAAAATCATGGCACGCAAAAAGCTTTGCTTCTGGATGAACTGCTGGGCAAGGAGGAGTTTGTTATTAAGAACCTTGGCGAAACCTTCAGGGATATCAAAGGTCTTGCTGGGAGTGCTATACTGGCTGACGGTAAGGTCGGTCTGATTCTGGATATCGCAGGGCTGTTTCAGGCAGCCGTTGCGTAATCCTGGTTTTGATGAAACCATTTGTACAAATATCATTAGGAGAATGAAATGGGATTAAAAATTCTGGTAGTTGAGGATGATTTCACAAGCCGGAAGGTGATGTGCGGAATGCTTAGCCCTTACGGTGATTGTGACGTTGCGGTGAATGGGAAGGAGGCGGTCCAGGCATTTTCAGAAGCATTGGACCAGGGGAAACAATACGACCTGATCAGCCTGGATATCATGATGCCGGAAATGGATGGTCAGGATGCTTTGAAAGCAATTAGAAGAATCGAGCAGGAAAGGGATATTATCGGTTCCGATAGTGTAAAAATCATTATGACTACAGCCTTGTCTGACAGCAAAAACCTGATGCAGGCATTCCAGGAGCAGTGTGAGGCCTATATTATAAAGCCGGTCAGAAAGGAAAAACTTCTGGAACAGCTCCATCTTCTTGGACTGGTGCCACGTGGATAAGCTTAGCAACAGGCAGTTTACCAAATACTGTGACCTGGTGTACCGGGAAGCTGGCATCAATCTGACCGAGGAAAAACGGGAGCTTCTCAATACCCGGATTGCTAAGCGGCTGCGAACACATGATGTTGGTCCGGACATCTACTATGGAATGATTCAAAATGATCCTGAAGAACTGAAGCTGTTTCTGGATGCCGTATCCACCAACCATACTTTTTTTTTCCGGGAGTCGAAAAGTTTTTCATATCTGGATAAAAGCCATCGGGATATCTGGTGTGCAGCATCTTCAAGCGGTGAAGAACCCTATTCACTAGCCATTTATTGCCTGGATAAGGGGTTCAGGCCGTCCATCACGGCAACCGATATTTCCGTTACCTGTCTGGAGAAGGGGAATAAAGGGATCTATCCCATACAGAGTGTTGCCAATATTCCCAAGCACCTGCTGACTGCTTATTTCCAGAAAGGAAATGGAAATTTTATGGATCATGTCAAGGTCAAGGATCAGGTACGGAAGATGGTGGACTTCCAGCGGTTCAACCTGATTAAAGACATACCGAAATCCAAACCCTATGACATTATCTTTTGTAGAAATGTCATGATCTATTTTGATAATACGACAAAAGAGAATGTGGTCAACAAGCTGGTCAATGTCCTCCGTAAAGACGGATACTTCATTATCGGAGGTGCGGAAAGCCTGAGCGGGTTAAATCATCCTTTGAAATATATTGAGCCGAGTGTGTATCTGAAATTGTAATGGTTTTGGGGCTGAGAAAATGAGGAAAAAAATAAGGGTACTGGTTGTCGATGATTCCGCAATTGTTCGAAAGGTATTTACCGAGGAATTATCCAGGGAGGTAGATATCGAGGTTGTCGGAACAGCTCCCGATCCCTTTGTTGCAAGAGACAAGATCATGAAACTGGAACCGGACGTGATCACACTCGATATCGAGATGCCCCGTATGGATGGCATCACGTTTCTTCGAAAGCTCATGAAGTATTATCCGCTTCCGGTGATCATTGTCAGTTCGTTAACTCAGGCCGGAAGCAAGCTCGCTCTTGAGGCGCTTTCCATTGGCGCACTTGAAGTGATTTCAAAACCATCTGCCGCGTATTCTGTCGGAGACATGAGCGTTCAACTGGCAGACAAAATCAGGGCTGTGGCCGGGATTCGTGTTCAGAAAAAAGAGGAAAATGAGCCGAAAATTGCTACGGAGAAGGCACAGCTTCCTTCAAGATATCTCGCGGAAACCACCAACAAGATAATTGCCATTGGTGCTTCCACCGGAGGCACGGAAGCTCTCAGGAGCGTCCTGACAAGCATGCCGGTCAATTCACCTGGAATTGTTGTGGTTCAGCATATGCCGGCACAGTTTACCACCTCTTTTGCCGAAAGGCTGAATTCTCTATGTGAGGTGAAGGTGAAGGAAGCACAGGACGGAGACACGGTTGTCAATGGACTTGTCCTGATCGCTCCTGGAAATTTTCATATGCTTCTGAAAAGAAGCGGTGCTCGCTATTATGTCAATGTAAAAACCGGCCCGCTGGTCCACCATCAAAGACCGGCAGTAGATGTGCTGTTTCAATCAGTTTCGCAATATGCAGGTTCAAATGCTATCGGGATCATCCTGACCGGTATGGGGGCGGATGGTGCTGCCGGAATGGTCAGCATGAAGGAAGCCGGCGCAAAAACAATTGCACAGGATGAAAAGAGTTGCGTGGTGTTTGGAATGCCCAAGGCAGCCATTGAAACAGGAGCTGTGGATAAAATTGTCAGCCTGGGGAAAATCGCGCAGACTGCGTTGAATATGTATTGAACCGGCAAGGGGCCTGCCCCATAAGCGACAGCTTAAATTAATTATTAGTC
>PNOB01000436.1 GCA_013824585.1 Desulfobacterium sp.
GCGAAAACTAGAATCCAGTATTTTCGGCTCTTTTCTGGGCACTGACTTTCGCCGGTGACGCTTTTTAATCGTTTTGAAATTGGCTCGCGTAATTATGAATTGATTGCGCGCAACCGGCAATTTAATATCAACTCTTGTAAACAAGAATTTGTGTCCAAGATGATTTTTTGTGAATTTTTGATCATATTTTATTCCCCCATTCATCAATCTGATGATCAACGGCATAAAGGTCAGGAGACGGCAATGTCTTCAAAAAATATTGGTGGTTCATTCCCAATGATACTTTCAATAATTGGGAAAGGATTGCATCCATGATTTCCGTAGGAACCCCGTAGTACAGAAAGTTGATTGGACTCAAGTCTGCCAGGAGAAAAAGCTGTTTTGTTAACAAATGGTTATCCTGTTGAAAACGAATCATTACTTTTCTTCCCTGATCAAATCCGGATTGCGGATCATAGATTCGACTGTATTCAATTTCGACCGATTTGTCCCCGATTACCGGTTTGTCGGCCTCGGAAAGCATCTGGAGCCAGGTGGAAAGATCTTCAAACTCTACTGTTTTGGTCGAACCGGAAGCAAAAAACAGGTTTGTTTTTTCCCCAAACAGGATCAGTTTTTCTATCTGTTCTTTCTTCAGAACAGATTTGCCGATCACCCCGATAAAAAGGTCTTTTTGATACAACTCATCATCCGGAACTTTTTCCAGTGTACAATATTTTCTCTCCCCGGATAGGTTATATTGCAGATCAACCTGTGTGAGGGTTTGATTCTGTTGATGCAGGCGGCCCTCCTTCAGGAGTCGGCATAAGGGCTTTCCGATGTTTCCTTCCGCACCGAGGATGATTATATTCCTGCGGGACAGAACCAGGCCGTTTTCATGCAGGATCGATTCAATCGCGCTTAATATGGAGTGAGCCACTTCCTGAGACTCTTCGTCAGTTTTGAGTTTTGAAATTGCAATTGAGAAGGAAGGGAACAGGAGGTTTGCATGTTCTTGTTTAACAGCATAGAGCCTGTCATATCCATTTTTTGTGTGTTCAACCGTACCAATGAGGACATCATTCAGCCATTGTTGAAAAGGGGTTGTATTTTTATCGGTAGAAGGGAAGCCAAATTGATCAAAGAGTTCATCTGTTTTTTTTTCGGAGAGGCCACTTTCATTGAGAAAAGGGGCGATGTATCCGCCGTCTTCAATCAGGAGAACTTTTTTCCCTTGCTTTTTGGCATCAATACAGCAGTTGAGAAACAGATGTCCTGATACGATTTTCATCGCATCAAAGTAAGAATATTTTTTGTTTTTCAGCAACTCGTTTAATTCGGATAATCCGGAAGCATCACTGAAATAATCGGCGATTGTATAGTAATCCGTTACCTTTCCAGATGTTTTCTTTTCTAATCCAGCCATAAAAAGATAATCCGAATCAGTTTCCAGCAGTGTGTCGAGATATACAGGGGGAATGATACCGCTGTATTTCACGAACATTACATCAATGGAATAGGCGCCCAGTTTTTTAAGCGCTGCAATAAAACCGATAATTTCAGATGTAATGTGATGGATCAGAAAAATTTTCGTATTGGAAAAGTTGAAATGATGATCCATCTGTTTTGCAATTGATGAAAGCATCGGCATCCTTTTCAGATAATCATCCATGTGAAACATTTTCCTGGGCATATTGATACTGATATTCAAAGATCGTCCTAACTGGGAAAGATATAAACAGAAGAAACAATCATGAAGGATTACTTTGATCGTTCCTCCATTATGTAAAATTTCACATATCGAGTATGCTTCCAGGGATAAAAATATTTTTTTAAAAATTGACAAGCTGCCTTCCGGGAGTTCTTTACGGATGTGGTTTGAAAAACTTTCATTCCAGGAGAAATTGATATATTCAAGCCTGCCCAGATGTGTATTCTCCAACTGCTCGAAAAGACGACTGTATATTCGATTCTCTTCTGAATAATAATCTATACCCCTGCTGCAGGCATTTACAATATTATCCCTTACAGACCGGGCGATCTTTGAACTTCCGGCGATATAGACTCTTGTTAAAAGATCATCAACGACCATGTTAGGGATGGTTTTTAAATCGATAGTTTCTTTTTCTATGGTTTCAATGGTTAATCGGAAAAAATAGGAAGCTTCTGAAACGGGATTCTTTACCTTTTCAAGGATAAACCGGTTACTGTTCCCGGTGCCATAATATTCATGAGAAAAAGGAAAAATCAGTGCTTTGCTTTGGGCAGTGTTTTTTCCCTGGCAATTCTCCGCATCAGGATATATCTCTCTTCTCCACTTGGGTTGCTGAAGTGAACCAAAAACAGTGATCAACTGGTTGATGAAGATATCTCTGAATTTTCGGCTGTCATCCAGAACTCCGGCTCTTGCATAAACCTGGATGTGGTGAATTTTCATTTTAACCAGTTCAGGGTTGATATTGGAATTTACCTTATATAAAAACGATACATCTCCTGGTGATCTTTCGACCTCATCAATAATATGCTCACCAATGATTTTGGCAAGAACAGACAAGCCAGTGAAAATGTTGAGTTCGGATAGATCTATTTCCCATCCTTCCTCTGTCTGTTGTAATGGATATCCTAGGGAGGTTATGATTTTTTTCAAAACAATTTCCTTTTTCGAATACCTAAAGCAAAAAAAATTGAAGTGCATAGAACTGTCATAAGAGTAATCATTGCACCGGAGCCAATTTCAAAAGTCTGTTGTTGTAGTTCCGGCGAAAGCTGGAATCCAGTATTTTCAGTTCTTTTCTGGACATCGGCTTTCGCCGGTGTGACGCTTTTTAATCGTTTTGAAAT
>PNOB01000437.1 GCA_013824585.1 Desulfobacterium sp.
ATTGACTCCCGGCATGGGATAGTCACTGCCGTTCACCAGACGATGGTGCAGATCCCTGCGTTTCAGAATGGTCGAAATCGGCACAGACAGGCGATTGAACTGGAATTGGGCGGAAATTTCTCCAAAAAGCAGACCTTCATATTGTTTTTCATCCATAAGCCGGAGAAACAAGGAAAAGCAGGAGCGTTTTTCCTGATTCGGACTGTCCAGGTCCACGCACTCTCCCAAGCTGGCGCAATGAGCCATGATGACGCGGATGCCATGACTCAACGGTTTTCGCAGCAGCAGCGGGTTCCCCCATTGCTGATCCTCTTCCGCTTCCACGGCTTGTTCCTCGCCCGTATGGGTCAACAGAATCATGTCATGGGATTTCATTGCAGCGTAAAAGGGATCGATCCTCGGGTCAGCCGGGTTGATCCCCATGGCATTGGGCAGCCACTTGATATATTTCGCGCCTTTTCCAGCCCACTTCTCCAACTCCAAAAGAGCATCCTTACGATAGGGATTCACGGATATCACCGGCAGAAACACATCCGGATACTCCCGGCAAAGCTTGAAAACATATTCATTGGGAACATAGAATTCTGTTTTCGCAGGATTCATGGTACCGTCCGGATTGTAGTAGCGGTCAAATGCTAAAATCCGATATTTTCCGTGGTTCTTTATGGATCGGATCAAACGAACCAGACGCTCCACATACTCCTCATCCGCATGAGCAACATCTCGAATTCCGGCTGCGCTGACATAGATATTGAATTTGAGTCGTTTGACAGGATGCCGCCAACTGCGCATTTCCGGATTTACATAAGTTCCATTGTTCCCGGTTCCCAATCCCACGATATGGGTATGGTAGTCCAGCAACTGTTGGGCATCAATGCCTTCAAAAGCCTTGGCCACAAGTTCCTTGGCACCGGGAGACGCCTTGACGGCAAATTCTTCCGGCTCGTGTGTAAAGGCCCCGCCCATCTCATCAATCAGACAGCCGGATAAAACCAAAAGCAGCGTTATTCCAATAACAATATACAAACATCTCATTGCAGTCTCGCAAATCCCGGGCCGCCCTATTGGTATTTCCGCCCGGCTGCCGTTGATAAACTTTGAATTTTTCAAATGCCTATCGTGGTATATTTCGAATCTCAAATTTTAAATCCCATCCCCACAGGATTTGTCATGAACCTATATAATTTTAATATCCGTAACAATCAAGATTATCCTGGAGGACACATTGAATTCCGTAAGACACCTGGTCACCTTTTCAATTTTTTTACCCATGGTCACTATCACAAATCAGGGTTTGACTCCAAATAGACCATCAACAAGTTGACAAATCCATTAAAAAAGGATAATTAAAAAAATACATATCGTCATCTTACTGGTAGAAGCAACTAAAGTATCTAGGCTTTACGGCAAAAATATCCATTTCAATCTCGGTAAAAGAAATACCTGAAACTTATGATGATCAACTGTTTGGTTAATCGCTGAAAACATTTTCTCATCATGTAATCCAGTCTGTCATATTGATAAACACAACGAACCGTTCGGCAAAAAGGAGGCAATCATGGGCAAATATTTTCTATGCATGTTTATTGCGGTATTTCTGATTTCAGGTCTTTCCACAGATATTATGGCGGAAAAAAGTGCACTTGATGACACGAACTTCAGCGCGAAACTGGCACTGACAACCGATTATGTCTCAAGGGGCGTTTCCATATCCGATGAAGATCCAGCCATCCAGGGCACCTTTGATTATGCCCATCCAGCTGGTCCTTTTATTGGAATCTGGGGCAGCAGCTGGGATGACACCGGGTATTCAAATGATATTGAACTGGGTTACTATGCTGGTTTCAGTAATGCTATTCGCAGCCTGAACTATTCCATTTGGGCGACCTACTACCAATATCCGGGTGCTCAGGATCAGGGGTTTGAGTTTGATTACTGGGAGTTCACCGGAGGGCTTTACTACACCATTGAAGCAGTACTCTTAAAACCGGCACTGAGTGTTGAATACTATTTTTCCCCGGAATACAGCGGTGAAGACGGTTTATTCCATCATGCCAGTGGAGCTGTTGATTTTTCTTTGCCAAAAGACCTGACACTCAGAATGCTCATCGGCTACAAAAACGTTGAAGGCGACAAATCAACAGGAAACGGTCTCGGCATGGACGGCGGAGACGGTTATGATTATATCCACTGGAAACTAGGTTTATCTACCGTACTCAAAGGTTTTACACTTGACGTGAGCTACCACGACACGAACGAGCATGATTACTTTGGCAGCCCTGGCGAGGGAAGAGTCGTCTTTACAATGTCACGAAAAATGTAACTACCCGATCGCATATGAGAAGAACAGATTTGTTCTTTCCAATCATTTTTCACTCAGAAAGGAGAATCACCATGTCACAGAAACGCTGTAAGATATTTCCTTTGATTTTTACACTATTACTGCTGACAAGCGGTCCTGCAATTTCAGAAAACTTTTTGTCATTTGCTACGCTTGAATGGGAACCGTATATCGGGAAAAATTTGCCAAATCAGGGGTATGTCGCAGAAATTGTAAAACTGGCCTACGAAAAGGCCGGTTATCGTGTGGAATACAAATTCATGCCATGGGCGCGAGTTGTAATGATGACAAAAAATGGAAAATTTGACGGTTATTTACCGGAATATTATGCAGAAGAACTGAGAGAAAATTTTTTGGTGTCCGATCCTTTCCCAGGAGGCCCCTTGGGTTTATTCAAACGTAAAAATGAGACGATCGTTTACAAAACAATCCAGGATTTAAAACCATATAAAATCG
>PNOB01000438.1 GCA_013824585.1 Desulfobacterium sp.
ACTTTCTCCAATCGGACAGCACATTTTTTATAATCCGGTTGTTTGGATATGGGGCAGAAAGCATCCAGCGTGACTTCATTGATCAGGTAGTTCTCGTCAAAAAAAGGAACAAAAACCATTCCTTTAGGAGGCATGCCTCTCCCGTTGATACTGGCCGTCATCACGATAGAGCCTCTTCGCGAAATAATTTTTACCTTTCCTCCGTTTACAACTCCTAAATCAGCTGCATCATCCGGATGGATTTCTACATATGAGGAAGGCACGGCACGATGGAGAATCGGCACTCTCCTGGTCATGGAGCCGGTATGCCAGTGCTCCAGCACCCGCCCGGTATTCAGCCAAAATGGATATTCAGTGTCAGGCGATTCAGCAGCCGGTTCATAAGGTCTTATCCATATCCATGCCTTGTGATCCTCTTTTCCATAGAAGTCAAAACCTTCTCCTATAGCAGCCGGATCATAGTTGGGATTAAACCGCCACTTGGTTTCTTTGCCGTTGACAAAAGGCCATTGCACACCCGGCCTTTTTTTCAATTCCTGATAAGGCGCCATGCGATGTTTGGGGTCATCATGGAATTTTGTATATTCATTCCATAATGGTTCGATGTACTTCTCTTTTGGCCACGGGAATTGTTTTTCAAATCCCAACCTTCTTGCCACCTCAATCATTTGCCAGGTGATGCACATGGCGTCACCGGGAGCAGGAACGATTCTATCAAAATGCTGTGTGCGCCTTTCGGAATTGCCAAAAAAGCCTTCCCGCTCGATCCATAAGGCAGACGGTAACACCACATCTGCAACATCATAAGTCGGTGTTGGATAAATCTCAGAGACAACGATAAACCGTCCGTCTTTCAATGCGCCATCCCGATACCGTTTGAGATTCGGCATGGTCACCATGGGGTTGGTGATCTGTATCCACATAAACCGGATATCCCCTCTATCCAATGCGCGAAACATCTCTACCGTATGGTAGGTTGGTTTTTCAGGAATATTTTCTACAGGAACCTGCCAGATCTGAGCCGCCATTTCCCGGTCTTTTGGATTGGTGACGACCCCGTGCGGAAGCGCATGGGTCAAAGTTCCGACTTCCCGGACCGTGCCGCAGGCGCTGGGCTGGCCGGTCAGTGAAAACGGACTGTTGCCGGGCGTGGATATCTTCCCTGTCAACAGATGGATGTTGTATACCAAATTGTTAATCCAGGTGCCGCGGGTATGCTGATTCATTCCCATACACCAGAAGGAGGTTACTTTTAAATCCGGGTTGCCATAAAGAGCGGCCAGGTATTTGATGTCCCTGGCCGGCACACCGGATATCTTCTCAACTTTTTCCGGTGTGTAATCCTCTAAAAATTTTTCATAGGCCTGAAAGTCAACGGTTTCAGCTTGATCCTGAAAGGAGAAGTGATCCTCTGTACCATACCCGATGTTGGTTTTCCCTTGATGGAACGAAACATGTTTGTTCACAAAATCCCAATTTACCCACTTGTTCTGAATGATTTCATAGCAGATGGAATTGGCAACCGCCAAATCGGTTTGAGGTGCAAACAGGATGGACTGGTCGGCAGCTTCACTACTGCGCGTTGTGCGGGTTGCAAAATCAATGATTTTAACATGCGGTTTGCTTTTCCGATTCGCCAGCATTCTGGAAAACAGAACCGGATGCATTTCCGCCATGTTGTTGCCCCAGGTGACAAAAACATCGGCATGATCGATATCATCATAGCATCCCATGGGTTCGTCAATACCAAAGCTGGTCATGAAACCGGTCACCGCACTGGCCATGCATAGCCGTGCGTTTGCTTCCACATTATTGGTTCCGATACATCCCTTGAAGAGTTTTGAAGCCGTATACCCTTCTGCAATGGACCATTGACCAGAGCCGTAAATGGATACCGCGTCTTTGCCGTGCTCTTGTATGGTGGATTTTATTTTTTCAGCAATGAGATCCAGGGCTTCTTGTATCGGGGTTTCAACAAAAATGTTATTTTTCTTTACCAGTGCTTTGGTTACGCGATCTTTTCCATACAGAATTTGTACCGAGTGATATCCTTTTACACAGCACAGCCCCTTGTTGACGGAGCTGTTTGGATCACCCTTCACGGCAACTGCGCGATTTCCGGAAACACCAATCAACAGACCACATCCTGTACCGCAAAAACGGCAAGGCGCTTTTTGCCATTGAATACTGCCGGATGATAAATCTTCTGTCAGGTTGCTTCCAAAACCGATACCTGGAAACAAAGACGCGGCAGCAGTCATGGCGCTATGCAGGGCAAGGGATTTGACAAATGATCTTCTGTTCATGTCCATGAGCGGCTCCTTATGGTTTGGGATTGTCATCCATATGACCGAAAGTCATGCTGAGTGACTGCAATGATTTTATTTTTTTCAGTTTCTGCTGCAATTTTTTTTCACTCTCTTCATCCGGTGTATCGGTTACCAGAAGAAGAATATCTTTTCCTTGTGCCGGAACGGCATAGCATTCTTCAAAAGCGGAAAGGTGATGCAAGAGATCGGCTTTCGCGCCCGGTGCCGGATAGGCAATATAACTGAAAACAGGCATATACTTTCCTTCTCATCCGGTGAAATACAAAATATGTCTTTTTAGGCTTTACGTGAAAAACAATTTTATTAAACCAAATACTCTATTTTTAGTAAAGAGGAATTGACTTAAATCAAGAATAAAAAAACCATAACTCAATCGTTATTCTTGAACATTATCCTCTACAGAAATGCTCATGGTTTTCAGGATGTATTGTTGTTGACACACAAACGACTTTTACATATA
>PNOB01000439.1 GCA_013824585.1 Desulfobacterium sp.
GGCTACGCTGATCCGCAAGAATCTATTTATCGAACACGGCTATTATGATGAGACCCTTTCCATTGCCATGGACTATGAATTCTGGTTACGATGCCTCACCAGACACACGGTGATCGACACAGTTTCAATTCCAATCGCTCTGTTTGACGAGGACGGGATTTCCAGTTTACGTCCGAAACAGATCTACCGGGAAAATGTAAGAATCATTAAAAAATACCTGCGCACCCTGGTCAACCTTTGGCTTTTTATGGGGTTCTATCCTTTCCGGGTGTTGTGGGATTATATGAAAAAAGCCAGATAAGGACTACCCTGAAATTGAGAATACTTCTCATTCCGGAATACTCAACAGAAAGCACCGGTGGTGCCCGCACCTTTTTTTATAAACTGCTTGACATCCATCGTTCTCTAAACCTGGATACAAAAATACTCATTGAGCAATACCAGATGGATACTCAGGTTGCTGAAAAGTGTAAACAATATGGTATACCGATCATAACCATTCCAGACCGGTCAAAGAAGGCCAATCTTCCGATCTACTCTTTGCCTTATGAAATAAAATATATTCTGAAGGTGATAAAACAGGAAAAACCGAATCTGGTCGTGGTTTCCAATAAAGCGGCAGGGATTAACCTCGGTGTCTTTCTCCGGTCTATTCCGGTTATTTTTATCATGCACGGTTATCCATTAGGATATTTACGAATCTGGCAGTCTTTTGCAATGCGGCTGATCGGTCATTTTTTCAGTTCGAGTAAAAAGCGCTTTGTAACCGTATCAAAGTACTCCGCTGCCCGTATCCGAAAATATATGAGTGTCCCTGAAAAAAATATCGACGTGATATACAACAGCTATCATCCTGCCATTATTCATCCTCCATGCCTTAAACAGCCGATCGTACTGACGGTTGCCAATGTCGTGGATTATAAAAACCCTTTGCTATGGCTGGATGTCGCTAAAAAAGTGATTGCACAAATCGAATCGGTTCGGTTTCTCTGGCTTGGTGATGGGGACATGCTGGAACATATGAGACAAGAAGTGCGCGATTCCGGTCTTGAAAAAATAATTCAGTTTATCGGTCATGTCGATAATGTAGGGGAATATTACGCCAAATCATCCGTGTACTTTCAACCAAGCCTGATTGAAAGCCATGGTATGAGCGTGGTGGAAGCAATGGCCAATGGCCTTCCCTGTGTTGTTTCCGATACAGGCGGCCTGCCGGAATCGGTCATCAACGGGGAAACAGGATACATCCGCAAGGCAGATGATGCCAAAAGTTTTGCCGAAAAAATTAGTGCATGTCTGAATGATCCGTATTTGTGCCAACGGCTAGGCCGGGCAGGAAAGACAAGAGCCCATACATTATTTAATTCCGGGTTTCAAAACCAGAAAATCATCAACCTGTATAAAAAGGTTGCCGCATCCTGATTTACAAAAATCAATCATTTCTTTCCAGGTTTTGATTTCCAATACAATCAATTAGGGTTGGCTGGTTTTGAGTTTAAAGTCATCATCCTTTTTTCTGCTTATCATGGAATTCACGCATACTCTTCAAAGAAAGCAAAACGTCAGAGAGTTGTTATCCCAAAAACCACTTCTGGTAAGATGGAGTGTGTATTATTTTCTAGTCATGGGGATCCTGCTTTTTGAAAAATTCGCTGAGACGCCGTTTGTATATTTCCAATTCTGATCGAAAATGAAAAAAAAAATTATTCGGAAAATTTTCCTCATGTTTGTTCTCGTTGCCTGCTCCTGTATTATCATCACTTCCTATATCCTGGAAAACGGTTCGAACTATCTTGCGGCAAGCATTGACAAATATCGGGTCCTTGAAAAAACGCCTTCTCCGAAAATTATCTTTGTCGGTGGGTCCAACCTAGCATTAGGCATAAACAGTCCCCGAATAAAGGAAAAATTGGGAATGAATGTGGTCAACATGGGGCTGTGTGTCGGGTTGGGACTTCGATACATGATCAATGAAATACGGGATAAGATATCAGAAGGTGATATCATCGTCATCTCTCCAGAATATGAGCATTTTCAAGGTGACTTTTTTTACGGCGATGAGAATTTGTTTCGACTGCTGCTTGAAAATCCGTCCATTTACCGTCACTTGAGCTTCAAGCAATTTATCGTCAGAACCATATCCTTTGCCAAATCTTTTCAAAGAGCATTCCGATGGTTCGTTGATAGATTATATATGAGATTTGTACTGCATGCCGAACTGCCAAAAGATGAAATATATTTCAGGGAAGGATTCAATCAATTTGGGGATTTTGTCGCACATCTGAATAAGCCTTCGCCAAAAGTACTTTATCAAAAAATGCAAATGGATACATCTTTTTATTCGAGCACGCATGTTGCCTCATACCTGAATTCCTTTCATGAAGAGGCGGCCAGGAAAAAAGCAAAAGTCTATTATCTTTTTCCATCCCTGCCAGTTCCCATTTACAAACAGTTTGAAAAAGAATTTATCGCCTTCAACATATGGCTGAGGAAAAATATCACGATTCCGGTAATTGAATCTCCCGAACAGGCTATCTTGCCGGAATCCTATTTCTTCGATACGTACTACCATCTAACCAATAGTGGAGTGCAGATCAGAACAGAAAGAATAATACAACGAATGAATCAGGAATTGAAAATCCAATCCCTCCCTGCCAGAAGACAAGGCACCACATGATCCAGAGCAACCCTGGAGATCAGGAAGGAAAAAATGAAAACAATTCATGGCACCCATTGCATGTAAAACCAAAGCCTATAAAAAATCAAAAGATAGTCTAAAAGAAAA
>PNOB01000440.1 GCA_013824585.1 Desulfobacterium sp.
CTATTGATGAAACAAAGCGAAGAAGAGATGTGCAAAATGCCTATAACCTTGCAAACCATATCATCCCTAAAACCATCCAGAAAGAGATCACCTCTACCTTTTTACCCGTTGAAGCCTATATAACGGAGAAAAGACCATCAGACCGAATCGCGGAAACCTTGGCCAGGTATGGCGCATCAGATGATCTGGATCATATTATTTCATCCATGGAAAAAGAGATGAAAAGTGCAGCAGAGGAACTTGAATTTGAAAAAGCTGCTGAAATTCGGGATAGAATTGAAGCATTAAAAAAACGAATGCTGTTCGAGTTGTGATTGATTGAAAAAACCTTTTTGCTTTGGGAATCAATTCAATAAACATGAAAGATACAATTCCATCTCCTTTGTTTGAAAAATGGAAGAGGGTTCCCGATAAGCCTGGTGTGTATATCATGAAAGATGCAGGGGGAAATGTAATTTATATCGGGAAAGCCTTGAATTTAAAAAAAAGAACCGCCTCGTATTTCAACCGGTCCGGACAGACAGATCCAAAAACCAGCGCAATGGTGGGGCGTATTTCCCAATTTGAAACCATTGTAACCGATTCTGAAAAAGAGGCCCTCATCTTAGAGTCCAACCTGATCAAGCAATATCGCCCCAGATACAATGTGATCCTAAAGGATGGGAAACGTTATCCATCTATCTGTATCAATATTCAAGATGCATTTCCTTTTGTATCGATTGTCCGGAAAATAGAGAATAATGGATCCGCATATTTTGGTCCTTTTTCCTCATCCCCCGCTGTTGGCCAGACCATAAAAATCATTAACAAAACATTCAGGCTGCGCAAATGCCGGACACCAAACCCAAAACGGAAAAGACCTTGCCTGTATTACCAGATGAATGAATGCCTTGCCCCCTGCTGTTTTGAAGTTTCCCATGAGGCCTATCATAAAATTGTTGGAGAGGTGATGCTGTTCTTAAATGGCAGAACACCCAATCTTATGAAACAATTGAAAACAGAAATGTCGCAGCTCTCTGATCTTCAACAATATGAGCAAGCGGCTATGATCCGGGATAAACTGTTTTCACTGCAAAAAACACTCGAAAAACAAATAATTGTGTCCAATGATTTTAAGGACCGGGATGTGATCGCTCTGGCTGAAGGAGAAAACTTTTCCATTATAACCCTGATGATTGTAAGGGGAGGATTCCTTCTTGGAACCAGCCACTATGAAATTTCTGAAACCATGGCAACCCCTGAGGAAAAAATTGAAACCTTCCTCAAACAATATTACGAAAACAACCATTTTATTCCAAAAGAGATATTGATCCCTAAACCCATAGAAAGCACAACCATGATGGAGGGGATACTCAAAGAACAAAAAGGGTCCAAAGTGACCATTCTTGAGCCCAGGAGAGGGACTAAGGCCAGACTGCTAAAGATGGCATCTGTGAATTCTGAAAAAGAACTGCAAGAACGGATGACTGTCAGGATATCCAGAGCGGAAGTATTGATACGCCTTCAGAAAAAACTGGGCATGAAAACTTGTCCCAAAAGGATCGAGTGTTTTGATAATTCAAATATCGCAGGAGAATCACCGGTTGCGGGAATGGTGGTTTTTCAAAATGGAATCCCGGACAAGTCATCCTATAGAAAGTATAAAATCCAATCTGTGATAGGTCCGGATGATTATGCTTCCATGTATGAAGTCCTGCAGAGACGGTTTCGGGATCATAAAATCAAACTGCCGAATCCGGATCTCCTGATCATTGACGGCGGAAAGGGGCAACTGGGTATAGCAACTGCGGTTTTGCGACAATTGAAACTGGAGAATGAATTTAGTGTGATTGGAATTGCCAAAAAAAATCCGCTTACAGAAGAAACACAGGATAAGATATATCAGCCCGGAAGAGGAAATCCGGTAAATCTGAGTCAAGATCAGGATCTGTTATTCCTTATCCAGCAGATTCGGGATGAAGCACATCGCTTTGCCATTTCTTTTCATAGAAAGCAACGGGCAACAAAACTGGTGAGATCTGAAATCGATGATATTCCGGGTATCGGCCCAAAACGCAAGAAACAGTTACTGAAACATTTTAAGAGTATTAAACGTATTCGGGCAGCAGATATTTCGGAGATTATCTCGCTGCCCGGCATGGATGAAAAAACAGCCAAAAGCCTGCTTCAGCACTTACAAAAAACGTAATTCAGACCGTAGCTGATCTTTATGCTAATGTTTTTAGGGTCTTAACAAGGTCTTTAACCGCATCTGCAGAGTGATTCAGCGCCTTTTGTTCCTCTTCTGTCAAGGTGATCTCGATAATCTCTTCTATACCGTTTTTACCAAGTTTTACCGGCACGCCAATAAACAGTCCGGATATTCCATATTCTCCTTCAAGATAAGCGGCACAGGGAAGTATCTTCTTTTTATCCTTCAGTATGGCTTCTGCCATTTCAACAGCAGCCGATGCCGGAGCATAATAAGCGCTTCCTGTTTTGAGCAGAGATACAATTTCAGCGCCACCATTTCTGGTTCTCTTTACCAGCGCGTCAATTCTCTCTTTTGATAACAGTTCGGTAATGGGTATGCCTGCAACAGTGGAATAACGGGGGAGGGGAACCATTGTATCACCGTGACCGCCCAACACAAATGCATGAGTATTTTCAACAGATACGCCAAGTTCCATAGCGATGAAAGCCCTGAATCTTGCTGAGTCCAGAACACCCGCCATACCGATAACCCGATTCTTTGGAAAACCACTGGTGTCAAATGCGACATGACACATGG
>PNOB01000441.1 GCA_013824585.1 Desulfobacterium sp.
GATCCTTTGTGAAAAAAATCTTTTTTATAAGTGGTAATTTCAGCAAACTGAAACAGATCATCAAAAGCAGCAACATTTTGAACCATATCCTCATATCGGATAATGGCCATTCGACCGGGAAAAGACTCCTTGAATTGTATCAGATTGCGATATGCAGTATACCATTCATTCTGATTTTTTTCAGGAAGCCCACGCCACCGTTCCCACATTGAATAAACGGTGTCCATTGGATTTCGAACCAGCCCGATAATATAGAAGTCAATATCCGGATTCTCTTTAATGAATTTTGAAATGAGCTGCAAAGCAGAATATTGATGAAGATGGTGTGGAGACTTTTCAAGAAAAATAGGTCCGAATTCTTTACACAACAATCGCCATCCACTAAAAATAAGTTCTTCATCGTTTGAAGGTGGCTCGTAGGTTGAATTCAAATTATCCTGTAACAACTGTATCAGGTCTTCACGGGCTTTTTTCGCCGGTATTGGAACCTCACTGTCATACATGTCTGTTTGCGGAAGCCCCAGAACAGATGCAGCTTTTACCCAATAAAGTGTTTCATTTTCACCATGCCTTGTTCTTTTCACATGGTTGACATTCATCTGTGATGTAAGAAAATTTTGTAATGCACTGGATCCTGAAGATTTTGTGGATAAAATAATGATGCATTTTGGATTCCGGTCGGTCATGTTTTTTTTAAGTTCACTCAATTTTTTCTTATCATTGAATATGTTTTTTCAGCTATTGAATATACCTGTCATTGTTACTTCAGCGTAAGCCGAAGCAAAGTTCTGCCGAACCAATCTTACCCAGCCATCACCTTTTTATAAACTTCAATTGTCTGTTCAGCAATTGTATTCCAATTATAATCTGTTTTAATCTGTCTTTGTATTTTCTGTTTTTCAACCTCAGTCAATTGCTTTTCCACTAAGATCTTCATTTTTTGTTGCAGATCACCAACATCTCCGCATTTAAAGTATCGATCCTGACTCAGGCCCACCTCAAGATTTGCCGGAATATCAGAAACCAGAACAGAAAGGCCGTAACTCATTGCTTCAAGGAGTGCAATTGGAAGGCCCTCGTGAAATGAGGGAAGCACAAAAAGGCGTGCATGTGAATACACCTGATTCAGTTCTTCGCCACCAATATAACCGGTCAGGATTATCCTGTTGTCTTGTGCGGCAAGCTCACGGATGCTCTTGCTGTATTGGGTCTCATGATCTGAATCACCAGCGATTACCAATTTGTAATCCGTACCCGTTGATTGGAAAGCCTGGATCAAGAGATCAAGACCTTTTTCCGGAACAAATCTGGAAACCGCGATAATATATTCTTTCTTAGCTACCCCAATTTTGTTTAGAAAATCATTTTTTTCACTCTTCCGGGGCAGTACTACGCCATTATATATAAGATGCACATTTCGATCACATCTTTTTTGTACTATTCCTTCAATAATTTTAGAGATTACAATCACTTCATTTGCAAAGTAACTGCCAAGGTATTCCCCAAGGCGAAGCATTGTTTTTGCAGCAATACCCCATTTTTGCCGGTCATAATCAGGCCCATGATTGGTAACAACTACTTTTAAACCCAATAAACGGGCAAAGGGAACCATCAAACCAGGCCCTATTGCATGAATGTGGACAATATCAGGATTAAAAAGCCTTGCCTTGATAACAGATAAAAATGTGTGAACAATCGCTTCTATGCTTTTTCTGTGTGGAGCATAAGTATGAACCAGATATACTTTTTGCCATGTAGATTTATAACTGGTTACATAAGGCTTGCGGGTTGATAAGAGTATCTGATGACCTTTTGCAGCAATAATTGGATAAAGTTCCTGACAATGCTTTTCAACACCTCCTGGAATATCCGGTATGCCTCTAGTTCCTGTTACAAAGACTTTCATTATGGTTTTAAATTCGTTGCGGAAGTTTATTATGCAGTCTGATTTCCATTAAACCTGATCAAGTGACAAATGATGATCTTTGTTTTTGATTACTTTCAATTTGTTTTGAAGTACCCACTTTACAGGAATCCAGATTCGCTTTTTCATTGCAGGGGATGCAGAGCCGATCATCCAGCATTCTTTGGTACAGTTTTTTACCTGCTGTCTCACACTTTCGGCTTGTTCACTACCCCAGATCTGATCAAAGCGCTGTTCTTTTAAGTTCCCCATTACCATGGGTTTATCAGACCCATTGCAAGGCATAATATTGCCGTAAGGGTCCATAAAAAATACATCGGTTCCCACCTCGCAAGGTAAAGACCTTTTTCCCCCTCCAACCTTATTTGCCAACCCCATATTAAAATAAGCCCTAAACCAATTTTTAGGTTTATTTGTCTTCAGAAGTTCCAAGGCAATCTTCTTGAACTCACCGGCCACCATTCCCTTGTCAATAAATTCATTATCATCTTTATGAAAATAAAAAGAATTATGGGTTGTTGCTGTGGCGAACTCCAGCCCCATAGCATCTGCAAGATGAAAAAGTTCGATCATATCTTTGGCATTTCTGTCAGATACGGTGATACCAAATCCAATATCTTTTATTCCCATAGCCTTAAGTTTTAAGAGTGTTCTTAAGCCATGGTCAAATCCGTTTTTTATCCCCCGGAGGTCATCATTGGCAGCGGGAAGTCCCTCAATTGAAATCCTTACTCCAATCCGGTTGTTATATTTTTCAGCTAACATGATTATTTTATCTGTAAAATATCCATTTGTGCTG
>PNOB01000442.1 GCA_013824585.1 Desulfobacterium sp.
GCCCATGAAGTAATGATCAGACCGAGCACAACACAGGATACACCCGCAATGATAATTTTTTTTCTCATGGCAACCTCTATGATGAAGATAATCGGAAAAAAATCCCAATTTCATGACTCCGGTCAAATACCAAAAGCCGTAATCCATCAAAAATGTTTGATGAACCGCAACAAAGATAGACTCACTGTAGGGTAAGGACAAGGGTATAGTCAAGAATGTTTTTTCATCCAAACAGGATTTGCAAAAATCAGTTTTTTGCCCTATAGAGCTAATTTCAAAACTATTTAAAAGCGTCACACCGGCGAAAGTCGGAGCCCAGAAAAGAGCCGAAAATACTGGATTCCAGTTTTCGCTGGAACGACAACAACAGACTTTTGAAATTAGCTCTATTTTCAGCAAGAAAATTTTTACCAGACAATGATTGACCATCAGGAGTTCCGGAAGCGGTATGGCGAAAACAAAAAACTTTTATGCGGTGGCAAATGGATTGAAACCCGGTATTTATCAAACATGGTTCGGAGCCGATGGCGCAGAAGTTCAGGTGAAAGGGGTCCAGGGAGCACGATTCAAAGGATTCTTTTCCCGCAAGGAGGCGGAAGAGTGGCTTGAAAAGCCTGAACTTACCTTTTCCCGTCCCGCACCCCCAAAAAAAAATCCAATTCAATCTTCATCTGCACCGGAAGCAGGTGTTGTAATATACACAGATGGCAGTGCCCTGAACAATCCTGGCCCTGGCGGATATGGTGTTGTTATCCAGCATAAAGGTCAGACGATTCAGGAATTGTCCGGAGGATACCAGCGGACAACCAACAACCGGATGGAGCTGCTGGCATGCATCATGGGTCTAAGCCATTTCAAAGAAAAAAAATCCATTACCCTTTACAGTGACTCCAGATATGTGGTTGATGGAATCACCAAAGGATGGGCCAAAAACTGGCGGAAAAAGGGATGGAAAAAGTCTAACGGAGAAAATGCTCTCAACCCCGATCTCTGGGAAAAATTATTAACCCTGGTTGAAAGCCATCATGTGGATTTCAGATGGGTAAAAGGGCATGCCGGAAATCCGGGAAATGAGCGGTGCGATATTCTGGCAAACATAGAGGCAGCCAGAACCGGATTGCCTATTGATCAGGGGTATCAACAAACCGGTATGTGAAAAAACAGCCGTCCGTTTCCCCTTTTCTCTTTTTCTTGACAACATTCTTTTTTTTTTGTAGTGGTGACCATAAGTGAGTATAACGCTTTAAATTTAATAGAGGTACACACCATGAAAAAGTCATTTCTGTTATTCTCTTTGATTTGCTTTCAGTTGATTACAGTAAACCCGGCAAATGCCCTATTCCAGGAAGGGTATTGGTCAAGTGAAGTTGCCGGTCCGGATGGTGTTACAATACAGCTCGGATCCTGGGGACAAACCGTGGCTGGAACACCCACCAATTATATTGGTTCCACTGTTTGGGGAGAAAGCTTTGGGGATAATGGAAACGATGGTGTCTGGGATAGTCCTGGTGAGCAATGGGAATTGTCCGGTTTAACACGGGCAGACTCATTTAATAACAGTTGGACTCAAAATAATGGTATATGGACAGGTACAACAACCGCTTTTTATAACAGTGGCGACATGTATGCTCCCAACTGGACAGATTACCAAGGTACAATATATGATGTAATGAGTGGGCAATATACATACACCCTCTCAGGCCCATTTGATACAAACAATCGTTTGGACCATGTGAAAATGATCTTTTCGGATACCGAATTTAACTCTCAAACATATCACACCAAGGATGGCAATGATTATCGGATAGATCTCTACTATGAGCTCACAGAATCACCAGGCGACAGAAAATATAATATTTTTAATGGCGAAGAATATGTCTATGAAATGCATGGAGACTATACCTTCATGTCTATTGATGTTTATAAAGATAATGATCACGATGGCGTAAAGGACGAAATTGAAGGAGAAGCCTATGCAGGGATGGCAAACGTGGCTTCGATTAAATCAGAGGACGGTCAGGACATCATACTCGCCGCAATAGCCTCCAAGGAGGGTGAAACCATCTCTCTTGAAAATGTACGCAATCTGACCGAAAGTGATCCGTCAGCCCTTCTGGCAAGCGCATTGAATGAGGACGGATTCCCGGAATTGACAAATGCTGACTTTCAACTCGGATATTATGATTTTCTCGTCAATGCAGATACAGAAGGCAAGGCCCAAGTAACATTTACACTCCCGGATCAATATACCATCAGTTCTTATTGGAAATATGGCCCCACCCCTTTAAACCCAGACGCACAATGGTACGAGTTCATGTATGATGATATCACTGGAACAGGGGCTGTAATCAATGACAATACTGTTACCCTATACTTTGTTGATGGTGCAAGAGGAGACGATGACTGGGATTTAGGACCCAATGGAATTATCCGGGATCTTGGTGCGCCTGGGATCACAACCCCCATCCCGGCATCTGCCGTACTTTTGGCATCCGGATTAATTGGCGTTATTGGAATTAAGAGAAGGTACAAAAACACTCGATCCTAAAGGGGTATAATCGAAAATAACCAATTCTTTTAATCGATCCCAGAATTTTACTGTAAACTTAGCCGGTTTTCCATATTGAGCCAATTTCAAAAGTCTGTTGTTGTAGTTCCGGCGAAAGCTGGAATCCAGTATTTTCAGTTCTTTTCTGGACATCGGCTTTCGCCGGTGT
>PNOB01000443.1 GCA_013824585.1 Desulfobacterium sp.
CGGTTATTCTAAATTCTGTTCGGTAATACTGAACAATATTTATTTACAGGAACACACCGCTTGAGCAGCAATCTGCATGCCATGTTTTTTCTGCGCAGAACTTTTCTGCAGGCTGGATTGCTTGCCTGTGAAGGCCAAGTAACCTTTTTATATTATAATCAAATCAAAAAGTACATCTGGGCCTCAGCTTTTTTTACAGATCAAGAATTAGTGTAACGCAGTTACACTTTGTAACA
Source organism: Desulfobacterium sp. (assembly GCA_013824585.1). Lineage (GTDB taxonomy): Bacteria > Desulfobacterota > Desulfobacteria > Desulfobacterales > SURF-7 > QZKS01. The sequence continues at coordinate 237 of PNOB01000443.1, forward strand.
CGGCAGGTGTACCAGTTTCGATCAAGGGAAACGAATTTTATGGGCAATAAAAAATCGGTTGGTGCCTGTAGTAGGGATTGTGAGGGAGGCCTTGGGGGAGAAAAAAATCTTGCTAAGGTTGCGTTACAATATGTAACACTGATTTTAATATTCAACAAAATGACAGTCAGTTGTTTACCATATTGTACTTTTTCATTCTTCGATAGATACTCTGGCGGCTGACTCCTAACAGACCGGCGGTTTCGGTTTTATTCCAGCGCGTCTGATGAAGTGTTTTTAACAGGGTTTGATATTCATCATCTGCGCCATTATCCAGATTGAATTTTTGCAGTTCAACCGGAAGATGTTCAATAACGATTATATCCTGGGGGCATAAAATGAAAGCATGCTCAAGGCTGTGTTCCAGTTCCCGGACATTACCCGGCCAGGAATATCTCATGAACAGATCCCGGACATCTTCCGAAACCTCAGTGATTTCTTTTGCAAATTTTTTGTTCAGCTTTTTGAGAAAATGAGTGGTCAGCAAAGGGATATCTTCTTTCCGGTCTGCCAATAGGGGAAGGTTCAACTCAATGATTTTCAGACGATAATAGAGATCCTCCCGAAACCTTCCAAGCCTCACCTCTTCGCGGAGATCTTTATTGGTTGCCGCAACAACGCGCGTATCAACCCGAATGGGGGTTGGGTCACCAACCCGTTCAAATTCCATTTCCTGTAAAACACGGAGAAGGCGAAGTTGCATTTTCGGAGATGTTTCACCGATTTCATCCAGGAAAAGGGTTCCGCCATTGGCTTTCTGAAAACGGCCGATCTTATCTCTGACCGCACCGGTGAATGCACCGGTCACATGCCCAAACAGTTCGCTTTCCAGGAGTTCTTCCGGCAACGCACCGCAATTCACCTTAACAAGGGGTTTATTGCTGCGGCATCCGCCGAAATGGAGTGCATCCGCCACCATTTCTTTTCCTGTGCCGCTTTTCCCTGTAATCAACACGGTTGTGCGCACATCCACAAGCGCTTCAATCCGGGTATAGATTTCTTGTAAAGCCGGACTTTCTCCGATAATGTTTTGATACTGTCTTCTTTCTTTCAGACTTTTTTCAAGATCGGCAAGACGGGTTTCATCCCGGATCACCATAACAGCGCCTGTTGAAACATTTGGACGGTTTTCAAGAGGGGCTGCAGAGAGGCTGACTACCTGAGCCGGATGTTTTTCATGAAAGCATTCAATGCGGTATCGTTCCGTCGGTTTCCTCTGTGCAATTGTCCGCTTCAGGATATTGATGCATTTTCCGGCGCATCTGGGAGTCAAATCCTCCCATGATTTTCCTTTTGCATCTTTCTGAGAGATACCACAGATATTTGCAGTAGCACCATTAATCTCAATTACCCGAATCGAATCGTCTACTGTTATGATCGCATCTTTTACACTTTTGAAGATTGCCTCCAGATTCGATCGGTATTTTTCTTTTTCATCCAGGAGCATCTTGTGGCGCAGGGCGGATTTTGCCACATGGATAAGTTCTTCATATTTGATTGGTTTTTCAATATAGTCAAAAGCGCCCAGGCGGACCGCATCGGCTGCGGTTTTTAAGGTCGGAACACCGGTAAAGATGATCACCGGGCAATGGAGTTTCATGCTTCGAACCTGTTCAAGAATATCGATTCCCGATTTTCCCTGAAGGATAATATCCGTGAATATCAGATCAAAATCGACTTCCGCGATCTGGAGTATCGCACTTTGATAATCATGGGCCGTGAATATCTCATACCCTTTGGCCTCAAAAAAAAATTTCAGGGTGTATCGGATATCTTCTTTATCATCGACGATTAATATTTTTTCTTTCATCCGCTATATGTCTGGATAATCCTGAAAGAGCCTGTGCACAGTCTGGGCATGCCATCGGCCTTGTTTTGTGAATGTCGGAATGTTTTCCTTTTCTAGAAATTGGGCAATCTCTTCATAGGTTTTTAGCTTTTTACGCATCCTTGTAATGATTTTTTTTATTCGCTGATGGTGGGAGTCCTCTGATTTTTTGGATTTTTTCCGAACCGTACTGGGATAAAAATGAAGTCTTATGTTTTGTTTTTCAGATATAATATGATTTGTAAGCCTTGCAACAGATTCTGCAATTTTCAGATCGGCTTCTATTATTTTTTTTTGATTATCAGACAATTTTTTCAGATAATCTTCTATGGAAGGCGTTAGTTCCTGAAGGATTCTTGCCAAAGGCAGGCTGGTATTCTCTTTTTTTTTCTCTTGTTTCTGATCAGCCCGATCATTTTGATACGGCGGGTTTTTTTTGGAGATATTCATAAGAAATCCTTGTATATAATTTACCTTTATATGACTATGATAATTATTTTTAATACAATCCATTGTCAATAGCCAAATTATCTAATTATTTTCCAGCTTGAACTTCCATTCTTTTTTCTGTATGGTATAAACAATTTCATGAAATACAGTGGCAGGAATCA
>PNOB01000444.1 GCA_013824585.1 Desulfobacterium sp.
GATAGTAAAGCGCAACCGAGCCATTGAGCGATATCGCATGCTGGATCAGCCTGACCGCCTCTTCATGATTGCCCGACTGATGAGCAATCAATCCCATCAGGTGGATCGCATCCGAATGCCGGGGGTCTTCCTGAAGAATCTCGGAATAGTATTGCTTTGCCTCTTCAAGCCGCCCGGATTGATGATGCTGAAGCGCCATTTCCAGAATTCCTGGCATACATTCCACCCTGTCCATCAGATTCTTTCCAGTTTCCCATCAAAATCAATCCCGAAGGCCTGGTATAGAACAGTCAACTGCTCCAGCAGAAATTCATAGGTACTGCTATGCTTATCATCGATCTCCGGTACGGGCTTGTAGTTAAATTGATCCGGCTTGTACTCTTTGTCCACGGCTAAAATCTTTCCATCCAGGCTGCACTTTTCCTCCACATCCCTGCCGAACTTTTGAATAACCGGAAGCCCGTGTTCATACCCTTTCACATGCTTATTTTTGTCGATATACTGATCGATACACTTTTTGATATCCATTTTTATCCGGCTCTCCGGCTGCGTTGTATCAATTTTCAAATCCCAGAAAGGAAGACCCCTCATGGTCGGCAGAATCGTTGTGTTGGCCATGAACCAGAACATGGCCACATTCCCGAAATCCGTATCAAACTCACATACGGAATGATAAATCTCCAGGTTTGCTTTTTGGGGAAATTCTCCGCTGAACATCCTGTCAAGTGACCGGTAAGCACCATGAAGATCCCGGATGATGTGACGCCAGTAAAATTTGACTTTCGGGCACAGCGCAAGGAATTGGCATATATAAGGAAGATATAACGCGCCCAGTATGGTCCGGAAGAAAAAGCTTTTTCGATGATAAAACCGGGACATGGTGATCAATGCTGCAAAATAGATATGCAGGTCATCCAGCATCTGCTTGTAATCAAAAACAGCACGGGTCTGATTGGATGGAAAAAAATCATGGTTAAAACTGATATGCTCTTTTTTGATATCAAATGCTTTCATCCTTGCATACTCATTCTGCTGATAAGTACCCCCGCTTCTGCTGAAACCGGTAAATAAAAAATAATCAAACTCAGGATCCATGACCGCATTGACCAGACCGAATTTGCGATAAAGCTCACCGATATCCTTTGAATACTGCACAAGGACAGGAAACTCGGATTGGTGCGTTGCTGCATAGTTGATCATATCATAATCCTTTTGCAGACGGGCCAGATTGTATTCTCTTCTCGTGGAATGCTCGATATGGCCGGCCAGTCCGCCGTGTTCTTTCCAGGTATCTTCGTAACTCAGGTCATACAAAAGGTTGATATGAAATTGTGAAAGTCGAACATGAGGTCCTGTCATTTGATACCTCCTTTTGTCAGCCCTTTTGAATGAGTTCCCAGGAAATCGGCGTTCCATATTCGATATCCCGGGAGGCTTTTCTGCCGATGATCTCCGGAAGATATCGGGTATGCAGACCATGAGCAGGCCGGATCGAACGGATATTTTCATGGGTAAACGCTTCATTTTCTCTGATTTCCGCAACCGCAAACAAAGACCTCCGGAACATCCGGTTTGTCTGCTCTTTCTGGCTCGGCTGGTAGCTGACGTTCCCGAGAGACTTCTCTGCAAGCCGGATGGATTTCACCATCCTTTCAAACTCATGGATCTCCATGGAAAATGAGCTGTCAGGCCCTGAACTGCTCCTTGAAAGCGTAATATGTTTTTCAATAATACAGGCGCCAAGGGCAACAGCAGCAATTGCGGATGTGTCGTCCAGGGTGTGGTCGGAAAGACCGACCGGCGTCTTAAAATGGTCAGTCATATGGGTAATGGTTCGAAGATTCATCTCCTCAACCATGGCCGGATATGCGCTGGTGCATTTCAACAAGGCGACCTCTGAATTACCGGCCCGGTGAATCGTATCCAGGGCTTCCTGGATTTCATTCTGACTTGCCATTCCGGTTGAAAGAATCATGGGTTTACCGGTACGGGCGATATATTGAATCAGCGGAATATCGACAATCTCAAAAGAGGCAATTTTATAGGCCGGCACATTCATCTGTTCCAGAAAATCAACCGCCGTGTGATCAAAAGGAGAAGAAAACAGATCGATGCCCAGCTTGTCCGCCGTCTGTTTCAGCCTGGGCTGCCACTCCCACGGTGTATACGCTTCCTGATACAGATCGTACAGATTTTTCCCGCCCCATATTCGTCCCTTGTCAATCCGGAAAAAATCTTTATCACACTTGATGGTCAGAGTATCCGGAGTGTAGGTTTGCAGTTTTACCGCATCAGCACCGGCTTTTGCCGCCTCCTCCAGAATCGATATTGCCTGATGAAAGTCTTGGTTATGGTTTGCCGACATTTCGGCAATGATATAAACAGGGCAATCCTGACCGATCTTCCGGTTGTTAATGGTGATATGCATGTTTTCCCCTGTCTTTTTTTCGATATACCAGACGAAAAGATGGTTCCCCCAGGAATTCGTCCAATCCTTCTTTTTCAAATAATGCATTCTCAAAAGCCCGCAAGGAAGCGATATTGCTTTTCTTTACCATTGCGCGGACCTGTTCGACATTTCTTCTCTCCATTATCTTCCGGGTTCCCATGGCAATGATCTGCCTGCCATATCCCTTGTTGCGGAAGGCAGGGTCCAGGCTGATGGAAATAACCGCATCGTTGTGATCCATCTCAAAACGAA
>PNOB01000445.1 GCA_013824585.1 Desulfobacterium sp.
GTAGAAGCGGTGATCATGGCGCGCAACTGAGCTCCCTTGCTGCTGTTTTTTTCAGACTGACTCAGTTGGTTATACTTATCGGTGAGGTCTGTATGAATTCCTTTCCATCCAACCTGCAAGGCTTTTTCATGTCCGGGAATCAGATGCCCGCTTGTGGCTCCGGAATTGCCGTAGCCATGATCATGAAATCGTTTCATTTTATCCCTTGCGCCATTTTTGCCAGCTGTCAGTTTATCGTATTGTTTCTGTTCTTGCTGGTTCAGGCAAAGGGAGGTCTGGACATTGAACCGTCCACCGGCGATCAGGTCTCCGGGAAGGATCTCTTGGGGCACATAGTTCACCATGGTTTCCTTGACAAACCAAGCCCTTCTTTCCGGCAGGCTCCAGGACCAGAAATTTTGATCCAGGGTGACCGGCCTTGCTGCCTGGCGATAGGAGCTCACCATGGTCTGCATCAGCATATAGGTTTCCGGAACAATATAAAACGTCATTTCATTGAACTGGATATCCCAGGGGGTTCCGGTGGACCATGCGGTGTATTCATTGTTCCAGGCCCGCTCGGTTCCCTTGAAATAGTAGTCCCTGAGCCAGGTGATTCTGCTGGAAAGGCTTTTTGGTTTTTTGATCTCAGGGGTTTCTTTTTGTAACGCAGGTAATGTCATGGGGTTCTCCTTATTGGGTTATAAGTTCTTTCAGGATTTTTTCTCCATGGGCAAGCAGACGGGTCATCACATGGACAGCATCGTTTTCACTCTTTTTTTCAATGGCAGCAGCCAGTTGATGGTGAAAGTCAAGAACGGTTGGAATTACAGAGGGCAGGCTGAAAAACAATCCAGTGAGATTGGTGTAAACCTGTTTGAAAGAGTTCAGGAGAAGGGGATAGCTCGGATTGTCGGTTAAAATGGCAAGAAGCAGATGAAATTGAAAATCCAGTTCAGTCAGAAGGTGGATGTTATTCCGGGCAGCATCCTGTTCCTGCTGGACAAGCTGATTCAGTTCTCCAGCCTGCTGGTCTGTACGATTCCTGGCCGCCAGCTTCGCATTTTCCGTTTCAAACAGAATTCGCATGTCCAGCAGCCCTTCCAGAAGCTTTGGCTCCAGTTTTCCATCATGATAGTTGACCAGGGAGTTCAAGAGGGCAAGGGAGCCTTCTTTTCTGTAATCATTGACAACCGAGCCAATCCGGGGCTTCAGGGAAACCAGCCCTTTGGCGGCAATATCCACAAGCGCTTCATGGACAACCGGCCTGCTGACACCAAGCTGAATGGCCAGTTCTCTTTCCGAGGGCAGTTTCTGCCCCGGAGACAATTTTCCGGAAATGATCAATTCTTCAAAACGGGTAACGCATACATCTTTTAATGAATCGGTTTTTACCGGTTTTAATCTGGGTATCATACAATTTCCTTTTTGGCTGGTGGTATTACCAAATTACCAAAAATCCATATTCCTGTCAAGGAGGAAATCGAACTAAAAGGCCGCCGGTATATAGAAGTACCGCACGGATTTTGGAATAAACAATGCTGTTGACACACAACCGGTTTTTCTATACGTTTATCTCCAAAAAAGTTAGGGATTATCCCTCCCTTTAACCACCAGACCAGAAGCACCATATTATTTAACAAATCAAACAAAAAGGTTGAAGGTGCCTGTCGCCGCAAGATAATAGAGAAAGGGCATGCCCAGGAAAAACAGGAATGTTCAAAAAGCTGAAACGATTTATACGGGGTAAATCACCAAAAGAATCATCTTCCGGAGATAACCTGCCGGATATGTTTCTCTTTAAATATTCCTGTTTCAAAATGCTGATCGACTCGAATGCCGAATTTTTAAATGTACTAACAGATATCGAAGAAAAACTTCTGGGACAACAGGTCTTTGGCATGTCGTATGTCAGATCCAGGTCGGCGAAAGCTGTTTTTCATGCCCTTCGCATGATCAAAAACATAGATGACCTCTCCGGCCACTGTTACTCCCCGCTGTTTGATATACTTGAAAAGATCAATCTGAAAATCAAAGAAATTCTCGGCAGGAAAAAAGATATATCCATCTCGGAATTTATATTACCTTATACTGCAATAAATGCGGAGATGACGGACTGGGTGGGCGGGAAAAATGCCAATCTGGGAGAGATACACAGCAGGATCGGACTTCCGATCCCCAGCGGATTTGCTATAACAACAAGGGCTTTTGAGTTTTTCCTTCTCAACTCGGCGCTTTTCGATGAGATAAGCAATGAAAAAATGGGGCTTGATCCTGATAACCCTGAAACCATTAAAACAATCAGCGATGATATAAAACAATTGATTCTTTCTGCCGATGTTCCTGCTGTAATAGAAGAGGCCATCCTCAATGCCTATACAAAACTTGCAGAGGAAAATTCGTATGGAAAAAATCCTGACTCTTCCTTGCGGATATCGATGCGGAGCAGCGCTGTTGGAGAGGACAGCGAGTTGTCCTTTGCCGGTCAATACCTATCCGTGTTAAACGTGCCGCAGGAAGATATTATCTGGACATATAAGGAAATAGTTGCGAGTCTTTACACTCCCAGTGCCATCGCATACAGGCTCAATAAAGGTATCAGGGACGAAGATATCGCCATGAGTGTAGCCTGTCTTCAAATGGTGGAAGCGGTTGTCAGCGGTGTGATGTATTCAAGAAATCCTCTCAACATGCTGGAAGAGAATATCATTATAACCGCCG
>PNOB01000446.1 GCA_013824585.1 Desulfobacterium sp.
CAATTCCAAGCTGTTCCAGCTCTTCCTTAATCTTCCGGATGGTCTGAATCATATTCTTCTCATTGATCCAGTGCGCCTTCATCTCCCCTATCCGTTCATTCATCAAAGCCAGTTCTTTTTCAAGATTCTCCAGCCGCTCTTTTGAAGAACGGTCTTTTTCCTTTTTCAGGGCCTGTCTTTCAATTTCAGCCTGCGTGATTTTCCGCTGGATCTCATCAATCTCTGCCGGCATACTGTCAATTTCAATCCTGAGCTTTGAAGCACACTCGTCAATCAGATCAATTGCCTTGTCCGGTAAAAAACGATCGGAGATATACCGATCGGAAAGCGTTGCTGCAGCGACAATGGCTGAATCCTTGATTCTTACACCGTGATGAACCTCATATTTTTCCTTGAGGCCCCGCAAAATTGAAATCGTATCCTCTACACTGGGCTCTGATGTAAAAATCGGTTGAAACCGCCTTTCCAGGGCAGCATCTTTTTCAATATACTTTTTATATTCATTCAGGGTTGTGGCCCCCACACAACGGAGCGTTCCCCGTGACAGGGCCGGTTTCAGCATATTGGAAGCATCGAGGGCGCCTTCCGTAGCCCCGGCACCCACAAGGGTATGAAGTTCATCAATAAACAGGATCACTTCCCCTTCTGCATCCTCAACCTCTTTCAGAACCGCCTTCAGACGATCCTCAAATTCCCCCCGGTATTTGGCACCGGCAATCAAGGCCCCCATATCCAGAGAAACAAGTCGCTTGTTCTTCAGTGTTTCCGTGATATCACCCGATACAATCCGCTGGGCAAGTCCCTCAACAATTGCTGTTTTTCCCACACCGGGCTCACCAATCAAAACCGGATTATTCTTTGTGCGCCTGGACAATACCTGAACAACCCGCCTGATCTCATCATCCCGACCAATTACTGGATCCAATTTGCCCAGCCTGGCAAGGTCGGTCAGATTCCTGCTGAATTTTTCAAGAGCCTGATACTTTTCCTCTGGATTTGGATCGGTAATCGACTGATTTCCCCGGATTTCCAGCAAGGCTTTTAAAATCGCTTCACGGGTGATCCCCTGTCCGGCAAGCACCTTACTGGCATTGCCCTGTTTTTCTTCTGCAATGGCCAGAAGTATATGTTCCACACTGACATACTGGTCCTTCATCTTGGATGCTTCAGAAAACGCCGTATTGAGCAGACTTTTGGATCGAGCAGAGAGATAAGCATCTCCTCCGACACCGCCGGTTACTTTTGAAAATCGATCCAACAGAGCCACGAGTTCTCGATCAATACCTCCCGGAGACACTCCCATTTTCCGTAAAAGGGAGGTTGTGATCCCCTGCCTGATATTCAGCATGACCGATAGCAAATGTTCAGGCTCAATCTGCTGGTGGTTCAGTTTCGCAGCAAGGGATTGAGCTTCAGCAATCAGCTCTTGTGATTTTATGGTAAATTTGTCAAACCGCATATTCCTCTCCTGATTCAATGATGCAACAAAACATGGGCGCACCTAAAAAAACGATTTGGTGTTTTGCCTAAAAATAACCATGGGTTTATTCTTGTCAATTTTCTGGCGACTCTCTTAAAAAATTTCTGATTCTTATCTAAGGAACTGACTGTCATCTTTTCTGCTCTGTTTTATGAGGAAGAGAACGAAAAATAAGGTTCGCAATTTATTCGCATGAAATGCAAAAATTATATTTAAAATGCGATATACAAAATATTGTTGACATATCGGCATTATTTACATATATTCCGCCAAAAAAATTAGAGTTTATCCTTTTTTCGTTACGATTAGATTTTTCGTCAACTCATTTTTCAACAGGAGGTGAACTGCCAAAAAACAGCATGTGACATGAAACCTGACACTATCATTCTCAATCCCAACACTTTAAAATATGGAGGAAATCATGAAAACGATACTTGCCGTGGTATGTATACTATTTTTTGTCTCTGTAGGTATTGTCCCTGTTGAAGCCGCAACCGTAAACACTCTCGTCTTATCAGAAATTTTTTATGATCGTGTTGGTGTGGATAATCAATATGAATGGATCGAACTGTTTAACGGAACTTCAGGGGTCATTGACCTGTCGGGATGGAGTATTGGATGTGGAGGAGATGATTATGCCGATGGAACATTTCAACTTAACGGAACAATCGATCCGGCAGAATATCTGGTTTTTGGCGGGCCAACCAGCGACCCGTCAAACGGAAACCCGATATATTCTTTAGCCATGGATATAAACCCTGATCTCCAGAACAGCGGTGCAATTGCGGACGGCATAGCACTTTTCCATAACCTTGCGTCATCTATTACAGCTACTACCGTACCCATTTTCTCGGTGATCTACGGGATCACAAATTCAAGTAATTTGATTGACCATACCGGCTCTGTCGGCACTGTCAATGTCGGTGATGCACCGGCCGGACAAAGCATCGAATTTCTTGCGGGTGATGATGGCTGGATCATCAATCCTTCACCCAATCCTGGATCCGGTTCACTATCAACCGTTCCTCTTCCCTCCGCTGTCTTTCTCCTTGGTTCGGGTTTGTTCGGTTTTGTCGGATTCAGAAGAAAAGTTATAAAAATGTAATCCGGCACCAAAGACGGAGTCCAAAGCAGATTCCGTCTTTGGTTTTCTTACAAAATTATCTTGAATACAAAAAACACCTGGTTTTAATCATTAATACAACCAGGCATGTAC
>PNOB01000447.1 GCA_013824585.1 Desulfobacterium sp.
TACTTCACAGGTTGTTCGCGCAAGTGCGGCTCCGATTGCGTTGGCGACCTTCCATCGGGGAACCAGAGTAACCTGATAATCAGATATTTTTTCAAAGTGTTCGGCAAAATACGGTGCCGGCCCACCCAGAACCATGATTTTTTTGGGTTTAACCTGATATCCTTCCTGAAGCTCATGAACCGTATACACAGGTTTGCTGTTGATTTCCTTCACCATTTTTTCCGCTTCCGTCAGTATCTTCCGGCAGGCATGATCAAAAACCATATCAGCCGCTTTTTCCACAGACACTCCCAGTTCGGAAGCAATGGTCTCAAAACCTTGGAAGGCTTTTTTTGTATCGCCGTCTTCCAGTTTACCCATAATCGCCAGAGCATCGGTCGGTGTCGGCTGGTTGCCGCCGTAAACCATGGCAAAGCCTTCACGGTCAGGCCCGATTTCAATCTGGCCATTGATGATGCGGATAACACTGTCACCGCCAATCCCGAGAGATTTACTCTTTAATGATCGTATCAGGGTTTTGTAGCCCCCGAGTTCGATCCCAAGTGGATCAAGCAAAGGGACCTGATTGATCAGAATGGCCATATCCGTGGTGGTGCCGCCAATATCAAAAATAAGGGCATCTTCTTCTTTTGGTGAGAAAGCCATTGCTCCCATAATACTGGCAGCCGGACCGGAAAAAATGGTCTGGCCTGGAAAACCAATGGAAGATTCAAAATTCATTGTTCCGCCATCGGCTTTTAAAATCTGTATCGGGATGTTCATTCCTTGCTGGTCAAGGGAACGTCGCACAGCCAGGTAAAATTTTTTGTGTATCGGGAAGACCGCGGCATTAAAAAAGGTTGTTGCGATCCTTCGTTGAAAATTCAGATTTCCGGATACGCGATGACCCAGAAAAAATTCATCAAATTGATTCCGTAAAATACGCCTGATTTCAAGCTCATGGCTTGGGTTTCGTGCTGAAAATTTCCCAACGATTCCAACGTGGCGGACACCCTCTTTCTTAAGTTTCTGGCCAATGCTCTGGATTTCATCAGGATCAATCTTTTCAATTCGTCTTCCCCTGTGATCAATTGATCCAGCAACCGGATAAAAATGCTTGTTGGTCTGGAAGAGCATGGGATCAATCCCTGGCCCGCTTGAAACAATCATTCCTACTTCAGGCGTTTTCCCTTGAATGATTGAATTGGTTGTAAGCGTTGTACTTAATACAATTCTTTTTATATCTTTCGGATTGATATCCAAGGTGATTTTTTCAAGGCCATCCAGAACGGTTTTAAAAAGATTGGTTGCATCTGTGTGAACTTTGATCTCTTTGACAATGCCCTGTTTGTCAAGCAGAACGACATCCGTATGCGTACCGCCCACATCGAGTCCTATTATCATGGCTTTTTCCTGGTTATGATATCGAAAGAATGTGTGTGGCAAAAATGCTCATAAAAAAAGAACTGTATCGTATTCACATTTCGTCTCAATCCGATTCAATCAGAATCATGGGCTTTGATTTTCAAAGCAATAATGGTTGAGCTGTCTGAAATAAACATCGTTTTTTAAACAGAACTACCGTAAAAAGTGGAACCTGTCAATAAAGAGTAATGGTGAATTCTATCGACATCGCCTATTGAAAGGTTCAGAAGAATTGAGTAGGGTCAAACTTGTTTAAATGATCAAAAGTTTGAAAAGGAAAAATTATTATTGAACGAAGAACTGTCAAAACATCTGAACAAAACAATTGTCATCAGAGGAAAGGAGATCCGCAATCGGCTATTCCTGGCTCCCATGTCCGGTCTTGGACATGTTGCTTTTCGGGAATTATTGGAGGCGTATGGCGGATATGGTCTTCTTTTTTCTGAAATGTGCAGTGCCAGGGCAGTTCCGCAGGAAAACAGGCATGTTTCACCGGTTTTCAGTTGGCGGGATCAGGAGCTTGATCGACTGGTCTGCCAGCTTTTTGGATCGGATCCAGACACCATGGCGAATGCTGCCATGCGTGTTGAACAGGAAGGCTTTTACGGTGTGGATATCAATTTTGGCTGTTCGGTGGCTGCAATCTGCAAAAAAAATTGCGGGGCAGCATTGTTGCGGGATCCACAGCTTGCTGCAGGCATTATATCGGCTGTTCGGAAAAAAGTCTCCATTCCTCTTTTTGTTAAATTCCGGATCGGCTGGAAGGATGATCCCGAATATGCAGCCGATCTTTCAAAGAGGTTTGAGGATGCGGGCGCGGACGCACTGACGTTTCATCCCAGGGTTGCCCCGGACAGACGATCCAGGCCACCCAGGTGGGAGTATATCGGATGGGTCAAGGATCGTGTTTCCATACCGGTATTTGGCAATGGAAACATTTTTGATGAAGAGGATTGTCTCATGATGTTGAAAAAAACAAACTGTGATGGAATTGCAATCGGACGGATAGCCATTGCACGACCATGGATATTTTCCATGTGGACGGAGGGTTTTTCTCCGGATCAGAATATATATAAAGATGTTGCATTACAGATGAGTCTATTATTGGAAAAATATTATAATCCTGCAAGGGCTGTAAAACGATTCAAAAAATTTGCCATCTACTTTGCAGCCAATTTCCGTTTCGGCCATTCCATTTATTCAAAACTCTGCAAAGGCGAAACCATGCCGGAGATCCGGGACAATATTCAAGCTGTTTTTCAGACAGTTCCGGAGGTGGTTGAAAGACCGA
>PNOB01000448.1 GCA_013824585.1 Desulfobacterium sp.
TTCTGGCATCATTTTTGGATTCACTATCGGAAACAACACGGGTATGTTCTACTGTAAATACTTTTTCAGATGCATACAATGATGACAGGAAGAAAAAAAAACAGATCATACAAACAGCAGAGATTTTATACATCGGCCAATCCATTATTGTTATTGAGATAGATTTACTCTGTGTTTCATATCTCAAAAGATTTTTGAAGTCAAAACCAGAGGTGAATAAAATTGAAATTTGTCAGAAAACTTCAAGTGATCGCAATTGAATTTATCTTTACGCTATGATACTGTTTCTTGTCATCATATGGATTGACTCTGATAACCATCGATTCACTCTACGATGAATTGAATCCACAGATTTCAACCTTTTCAATATTCGGTAATCATTTGACATATGAAAAAATCAATCTGCGCTCTTCTGCTTTTTATCCTGACTGTCTTTTACCCCATGTCCGGAGAATCCATTTCACCTTCCGGTGATTCACAAGCCATTGACCATCCAGCTCGTTTTCGGCATGAACTGATTGTCAAATACAGACCCGGCACCCATCGGAAAACCGCATCTGCCTTGAAGGACAAATTCGGAGCCACGACAATCAGAAAATTCAACATCATTGATGCCGAACATATCGGTCTTCCGGATAGTATTTCGGTGAATGATGCACTGGATATATTCAGGAATGATCCGAATGTTGAGTGGGCAGAACCCAATTATATCCGGCGGGCTATGGCCCTGTCCCCTCCGGATGATCCATTTTTCACCACCCTGTGGCCTTTGCAGAATACCGGGCAAACCGTAAACAATACTCCAGGAACCGAAAACGCGGATATCGATGCACTGGAAGCATGGGAAACCACAACAGACTGTTCCAATGTCATTATTGCCATTATTGACTCAGGTATCGATCTGAATCATCCGGATATCAAAAACAATCTATGGACCAACCCCGGTGAAATTGCCGGAAACGGCATTGATGACGATCAAAACGGTTTTATTGATGATCTCCATGGATGGAATTTTGTGGATGACAACAATGATGTTTCGGATTCAAACGATCATGGCACGCATGTGGCAGGTGTAATTGCTGCTCAGGGTAACAATAATGTCGGCATAACCGGTGTCTGCTGGTCGGCAAAACTCATGATACTGAAATTTCTGAACACCAGCGGAACCGGAAATACTTCAGATGAAATCAGCGCCATTGAATATGCTGTTGCAAACCATGCAAAAATCATTAACGCCAGCTTTGGGGAATCCGGATATCTGCAAGGTGAGTATGATGCCATTTCTGCTGCTGACAGTGCAGGCCTTTTGTATATTGCTGCTTCCGGAAACCAGGGGTTTGACAATGACGCACAGGCCCAGGACGACAAAATCTACCCCGGAGGTTATAACCTGAATAATATCATTGCTGTGGCCGCTTCGGATCAGGATGATCAACTTCCGGACTGGTCGGTTTATGGGGCTACCACAGTTGATCTTGCCGCTCCCGGCAGCAATGTCTATTCATCCTATCCAAACCGGGAAACAGTATGGAATTCAACATTTGACACCAGTGCCGACGGTTGGAGCCTCACTGGATCATGGGCACGGGTTTCGACCTCTCCTGCGTACCTGACAGACAATCCTTCTGTTGATTACTATCCGAATACGGAAACCACAGCCACATCACCGGTGATATCTCTTGCAGAAAAAAGCTCGGCAATCCTGACGTTTGCGATTCGAGGGAGCTCAGAAAGTAATAATGATAAATTATACCTGGAAACAGCAACCTCTCCGGACGGTCCATGGACAAATCAACCTGTTGATATTGCTTCCCTCGCCGGCAGTAAAAAACATTTTGAAAATGGTATCAGCGGAACCTATCTTTCCTGGGCAGATGCAGCTTCGGTCCTAACAGATGTAAATGATGCAACAACAGCCTATATCCGTTTTCGTTTCAGCACAGATGAAAGCAATCAAGACGATGGCTGGGATATTGATGATGTTACCATTCTTGCAGTGGATATGGATTATCCGGATCCGGATTCCGACGATTATCAGTTTCTCAGCGGAACTTCCGAAGCAACCCCTTTTGTTACCGGCGCTGCAGGATTAATATGGAGTCATACTCCCGGTCTTTCCAGTTCCCAGATCAAAAGTTCCCTGATCAATGGTGTTGATCAACTTCCTGCTTTTGAAGGAAAAGTGCTGTCCGGAGGAAGGCTCAATCTGTATAACAGCCTCCGGTTGAGTCTGTCCGTGACAGTCGATGACAATACCGATGATGATGGAGTTGCTGTTTCCAGCGGAGACAGCAGCGGCGCATGTTTTATTGATTCGGTGATGAGGAAAAGATATTGAAGAAATTATCTGACTATTTTCATGTGGATAAATCTGCTTTGATTAAAAAATCCTTGGTAGAGCTATATGAGAATGTCATAGACTTAAACACGATAACGAGATTCGAAGAAAAAGAAAAAAAGAAGAAGGTATCTTTCACTACTGCCGAAGATATTTTAACATAATATCATCGCAGTTACAGCCTCAAGTCAGGATGACCAACTTCCGGACTGTTCGGTTTATGGGGCAACCACAACGAATCATGCCATCTTGATCGCAAAATGGAATTACAGGTCATAAGGCGTTAAACTCTCATACCCGGTCTCTGTGATCAGAATTGTCTGTTCAAACTGAGCTGTAAGAGCCCCGTTC
>PNOB01000449.1 GCA_013824585.1 Desulfobacterium sp.
TGGCGGGGGGTAAAGATCAACGAAGCTGTACTGCGATTCAATGTCTTCAAGACTTTCGAATACCTTTGGAGATGATACGGGGGACAATTCACATCTGTCAAAGGTCCCCCGAAATCCCGTCTTCAAAAAAGGCAGATCCTCTTGATGAACCAGGAAACCGATATGGACATGCTGGCTGTTGCCGGTGATTTCGAATCCAATACGATTGGATACGCCGGATAATTGCTTTAGAAAGAGTTCAGAGTTCAGCCAGTTTGTTTCCTCATTCGGAGAAATATGCACTTGCAGTCGCACCAAGTCGCCTGCGTTTGGTATTGATTCTACGATTAAATCATCCGAAGGCGGGCTGTTTAATAATGGCCTACTCGGGTTCAATATTTGACTATAGGGGGATTCCAGGGCTACTGGGAAATGAAATATTTCTGGGGTACATCCCTTGTGGTCTTCACCGTGAAGGAAGCTCTCTACCTTCTTCTCGAGTATGTGGGGTAATGCCCTGCTGATCATCGCCAGTTCTGCGCTCATAATGGAATCACCTCTATTCCACTAAGCGGCAGAAAAAGGATTATTGTTTCAGTGGGCTGTTTAGTCCTAGTTTGACAAGCTTTCTTCGAGGGGCAACATCAAAATAGTTCAATTATTTCTTCAGTCTAATCCAATTTTTTATATCATGGCTCGCCTGATCTCCATCAGCAATTGGGGATATTTCTCTAATACGCGAGGAAAGTTCACTTTCAGATATGCGCCACCGCCGCTGGTATATTCAGATGGCAGCAAGTGACCAAATTTCTGTAAGAACTCATCAACGGTTTCCAGTTTCTCGCCATTCGTTAAAGATTCCCAGAACCTCCAAACACGAGCCGAGATTTCCCTTCCGCTGCGATCATCCAGGATCATGGCAGCGACATCTTTGAGTAGCTTGTAAAGCCCGCCGTCTTTACCGGTGGTGATTTTCTCGTAGTTCATTTTCCACGCATCCCGTCCATGTCTATTGCTTACAAGATTAGAATAGCGGGTCCAGAAAAATTCCTTGTCAAAGGGATCATTAGATTTGAATTTTACTACAGTTTGTTCAACATACTGAACAAAAGCCGACATATATTTCTTATAATCATCAAATGATCTTATGGGGTGATCGCAGCGGAATGAATTAAACGCCTCATCCGTAGCGGCGGACACCTGATCGATTGTCCGCGCAGGATCTATACTTTCCAAAAGCTTTTCCAATCTTGTCGCCATTTGCCTTCCTTCCTAATGTTTTCTAAAGATATTCGAAGCCTTTTTCAGTCCTTCCATGAAAGCTTTTATCAGTTCATCGTAATTTTGTGCATATCTCTCGGGATGCGCTGCATCTATGGCAAAACCTGGAATATGCCGATTACGGTCAATAAACTGTCGGATGATCTCTACCTTTTGATCCCACGAGGTTGGATCGACATGTCTGTTGAAGGCATGCCGAACATAGCGTTCGACAGATTCTTCCTTTAGTTGCTCAGCAATGACATCCAGGATGATTCTCATCCCCCCGTTGGTCCCGTCATTTGCATCCTTATAAGCAGACATCAGATTGCCACCCCGGCGTCTGTATTCTCTTTCCAGGATCTCGCTGGCCCGACCGGCCGCTTCGAAATTAGCTGTTCTGCCGCCCTGAACGACGCAATGGCCAATGTGATAGCTATAATAATCGGCGACCAGATTGTTGAATTCATCAAAACTTGAAACGGTGTTTTTCCTTAAAACATAGGCGGCCCGTGCTTCATCATGGGCTATTCCCACGTTTCTGGCAATTGTCACCTCATCCAGAGCACCACAAAGACTATCTATCGAACTCATTTTTTGCCCTCCTTAGTTTAATGTTTTCTGAGCCAACGGTCCATATCCCTTTCTCCTTCTGCCAGAAGCAGAATTACTTCCTCCAAATGATGTGCGATCTGTTCGGGCTGCATAGTCCTGATTGTGTCGGGCAAATATCGACCATATTGTTTCTGTATATGTGCCGACAGCTTGACCTTTGCTTCCCAGTCCAGTGGATCTATGGCCTCCTTCAAGACCATGTCCTTGTATTTCCTTTTCCTAACCGATTTTTCCTGATCGGTCATCACATCGAATATATAACGAAGACCACCCTTTGTACCGAACTTCGCTTCAGCCAAAGCGGCATCATAACCACCCGCGTTCCGGAATGAATCCTCAATTCTGTCGATGGCATCGGCTGCGGCGGCGTCTCTTGAAACATGGCCTTCTGGTGATTGGATGTGTCGAAACATGTGAATGTAAAAGCCGGTGATCGCCTGATTGAATTCGGAGGCGTCCTTCACCCTTACGGTTTTCATCGAGTAGTTGGCCCGGGCATCATCCAGAGACATCCCGATCTTTTGGGTAAGGCTCGTGTCACTCAGTTCGAAAAGAATCTTTCTCAGAAGCTGTCCTTCTTGATCCGGGCCACTTGTCGGTGATGGCACATCTTCAGCCGTGATGTCTATCTTCTTTGCAAATTCATCCGGAGATGTCAATTTATAGAGGATCTGAACATCCTTGTGGTCCGCCTGCTTGGCATATTGAGAAAGAGCTATGCACTGGTCAATCGACACGATGGGGAATAAACCATCTAACCTTCGGTCTAATACAGGCAATGACATGGTCAGACGGTATAGCT
>PNOB01000450.1 GCA_013824585.1 Desulfobacterium sp.
GTTTCAATCCACGCGCCCGCGCGGGGCGCGACTGTCAAGCTGGAACTTGTTTAAATTCCAGCAATTTTATTCTTCTTTTTGCGAAGATCGCATTTACTGCATTCAAAAAACGCTGATCATTTTTCGAATCGATAAAAATATCTATTAATCTATCTGGTTAAACAATGTGCGAACCTCCCTGGAAATTCCTGTGAGCTTGTGGTTCGCGGAGACCAAATCAGACAATCAATGGCCCTTGCTGATCAAAGCCGGGCTTTGCTCCGATATGTTCGATTCTTTTGTCCCAGTTGGAGCCCAGGAAGTAAAATCTCAGACTGTCCTGCTTCTCATCAATTTCCTTTATGAGCCGATCCCGAAATCTCACCCACTGGGCAGGATCGACAATACATTCAAAAACCGAATACTGCACCCGCTGACCGTGATCCTTGCAGGCTTTAGCTACACGACGCAACCGTTTTGCGCCTGTCTTGTCCGTTAAGGATACATCGTAACTGACCAGTACCATCATAATCTCACCTGTTTATTTCCATAAAAATGGTGGATAGCCATCCAGATCACCCCTTAAAAATCGGGCCAGGAGCAGCGCCTGGACATGAAACAGAATACCGATGGTTATTTTTTCCTCAATAAACGGATGGAAAATCTCTTTTTGTTTTCTTTCCTGATAGGAAACCAGAACGGTTTTGCGTGTTTCATCCGTCATTGTCACTGCTCCGGAATCGGATTTTTGAAATCCCTTTGCCTGAACCTTCCGGAGATTGATCAGGGAAAGCACAAGACGGTCGGCAATGAATGGCCGAAATTCCTCCATCAGGTCAAGAGCAAGACCGGGTCTGCCGGGCCGGTCCCGGTGCAGAAACCCGACAGCCGGATCCAGTCCCACACATTCCAAAGCGGATCGGACATCATGCATCATCAGCGTATATATAAATGATAAAAGACAGTTGACATTATCCAGAGGCGGACGCCGGTTTCTTTCGTTAAAATAAAAATCTTCTTTTTGTGCGACAATCAGTTGGTTAAAAACGTTGAAATATGCATGGGCTGCATCACCCTCATATCCGCGCAGCACATCAAGAGCAGCATCCTTTTGCGTTATTTCAAGTTGCTGATACAGATGACTGGATACTCTTTCAACCTGCTGGATATCTATTTTGTCCGGGTGATCACGTAAAGCCCTCTGCAAAATGGTCCGGCAATTGGCGATTTTTCCTGTAATGACCGATTTTGCCATCTCAGCCGAAAATGTCATGTCATCGGCACGCCGATACTGCCCCCTCCGCAACAGCACGTTTCCTGACACCGGTCCCTGGACACGGGCCAGAAACTTTCCATATTCTGTCAGAAAACTGATACCGACATTGTTTTTAGCGCAGAATCCCATTAGAAAAGGACTGGCTGAAACATTGCCAAAACAGACAATCCCTTCAATGGTGTGGATGGGAATCCGGAGTCGAACCTCCTGTTCCACTTTCACAGCCACGGTTTCCCCATCTTTGGAAAGATATGCTCCCTGTGTAGTGACAAACAGGGTGTTCAGGTGCTTTTTCATGACTTATTACCTAATTTATTACCCATATTAATAGATATTACCTAATTCCCTTTTTTTTACTCCATCTTGCATTTCTGCCGCGACCGAGACATTCAATACCGCCATGCTTCTGAAGATCTTTGAGAACCCGTCGTATCATGTCAATACCGACGCCAGGGCATTTGTTTATGATGTCCGCCACGCTGAAATCACCGGAGAAACTTATAACGGCATCATGAATCATTGCGGTCTTTCCGCCACGAGGCTGATGAAGGCGGCCCAGTCTTTCTTCAAACTCCTGGTAAGCGGTTTTGATGATAAAACAGACAAAATTGATATAATGCCAGGGGTCATGTCTGCCTTTGTGCCATCCGTCTGAACTGAGTTTCAAGGTCTCATAATATCTTTCCTTGTTCTGCTCAATCAGCCGTTCGAGACTGATATATCTTCCAACCTCGATTCCCAGATGATAGCACTGCTGCAGCATCAGAAGCCGGGAAACCCTTCCATTTCCGTCACGAAACGGATGAATGCACAGAAAATCCAGATTGAATGCAGCCAAGGACACGAGGGGTGGAACCTTTGTTTCCCGGATACTTTCATGCCAAGATGCGATCAGGGTGCTCATGCAGTCGGCAGTCTGGGCCGCCCGAACGGTTTTAAAACGGATGCCGGATGTTCCATCATGTTGTTTTTCAATGATATCGACCTCTTTTGTTTTATACTGGCCGGCATCCCAGATTTCACCGCGTGTCAACTGGTGAAATTTTTTGCAGGTTTTCTCCGAAACAGTCAGGCTCGCTCCCTGGTCATGAATGACATTCAGTGCTTCCCGATAGCCCCGCACCTCTTCCTCTGACCGGTCATGAAGAAGCGATTTACCGAAAATAACCGTGCCGATACGTTTTTTATCAATCTCAATACCTTCAATTCGGTTAGATGAAACTGCGCTTTCAATCAAGGCATGTTCTTTAAGTGATTTCAATTTTTGTGGCGACTGACTCTTGAAAAGTTCTTGTCTGCCTTTTGCCTCGCTGATGTCGGTCAGATACCATGATGTCATGACTGGAATTGAATCAAGACCTGATATGAAGTGTTTTAATGTTCTCATACCTGATAT
>PNOB01000451.1 GCA_013824585.1 Desulfobacterium sp.
TTGACACAACCATGTTTCTTGACTATGAAATAACAAAAAGCAAAGGAAATAAAATAACCATGAATATTGCCAGCCGGCTCACCGAACAAGCCAGAAAACAGCCCCATAAAAAAGCGATCACCGTACCCCGGAAAAACCTGTTCAAATCAGGATACAGATATGAGTCCCTGACCTTTTCAGAGCTCGAAGAACGTTCCCGGCAATATGCCATCGGGCTTAAAAACATGGGCTTTTCAAAAGGCGACCGGACCCTTGTTTTTGTCCGGCCATCCCTTGATTTTTCGGCCATCACCTTTGCTTTGTTCAAACTTGGATTGATACCTGTGTTTATTGATCCCGGAATGGGAAAAGAAAATCTGCTGAGAGCCATTCAGCAGATAAAACCCATTGGATTGATTGCTGTCCCGGAAGTCCATATTCTGAGGCTTTTTTACGCCAAGGCCTTTGAATCCATAAAACATTTCGTCACTACCGGAAACACCCGGTGGGGAAAAATGAAAAGCCTGAATCAACTTAAATCATCGGGTCGCGATACAGCCGATCAAAAAATAGAAGAAGTGAATCCGGAAGATATTGCTGCTATTCTCTTTACATCCGGCGGAACCGGAATCCCCAAAGGGGTTGTATACACGCATCAGATCTTTTCCGACCAGACCGACATCCTCAAAGAGATATACCATCTTTCGGAAAAGGATGTGGATATTCCGGGATTTCCCCTGTTCTCGCTCTTTATCATCGCCATGGGAATCCAGAGCTGTATTCCGGATATGAATCCCTCAAAACCAGCCAAAGCCAATCCTAGAAAACTGGTGGCCAATATTCAGGACAATCAGGCCACCTTTGCAGCCGGCTCTCCTGCCATATGGGAACGTGTGGCTGATTATTGCCTGAAACACCATATCACCCTTCCGACAATCAAATCCCTTGTCATGTTCGGAGCGCCCATTTCCATAGCCCTTCACCGCAAATTCAGGGATGTCCTGGTCAACGGAACGACCTATACACCATACGGAGCAACAGAATCTCTTCCGGTTTCCAATGTCAGCGGAAAGTATGTCCTTGAAAACACAAGCGACCTCACCAATCAGGGGCAGGGAACCTGTCTGGGCAAGCCGGTTCCCACAATCCAGGTGAAAATTATTCAGATTTCAGACCAGGCCATTGAGGATTTCAAGGATGTTATCGAGATGCCGATCGGCCAGATGGGAGAGATTATTGTTTCAGGATCCGTCGTTACCCGAGAGTACTACCAGATGCCGGAAAAAAACAGAGAAACCAAAATATTGGATCATGAAAACAATAGATTATGGCACCGCATGGGCGATATTGGATACCTGGATCATCAGGGGCGTCTGTGGTTTGGCGGACGACTGACCCACCGGGTTGAAACCCGGAACGGCCTGCTGAGTTCCGTACAATGCGAGGCGATTTTCAATCAGCATCCGGATGTGAAGCGGACAGCTCTCATTGGGTTAAAGCGACATGGTGAAACAATCCCTGCAATCGTGGTAGAAAGGAAGGACCATGCCATACCGGAAAGTTCTCATAAAAAGAAAATGATCAAAGAACTGCGCCGGCTGGGAAAAGAATATGACCATACCAAAGATATAGCCGAATTTTATTTCCATCCCTCCTTTCCCGTGGATGTCCGGCACAATATCAAGATCGACCGGATCAAATTACGGGACGAGGCCATGACGGGAAAGCTTTAGCCAATCGAGCGATCTGTTTCAGCCGCCTCCCATCCGAGAATTGCTTTTTTTCTGGCTGTTCCCCAGCGATATTGATGAATCTTACCGGATTTTGCAATCACCCGATGGCAGGGAATGAGAAAGGAAACCGGATTCCGGGCAATGGCATTGGCAGCAGCCCGGACAGATGCGGGTCTGTTGATACGGGCAGCAATATCCTGGTAGCTTAACAGTTTTCCGGGAGGTATGGCCAGCAGTGCCCGCCACACATTGATCTGAAAATTGGTACCCTTTACAAACAGGAGAAAAGGTTTTGAATTCCCTGTATGATGGAAATCAAATACTTGATTCAGGATCAACTGGATATAAACCGGATCATGAACAAAATCAGAACCCGGCCATGTCTCTTCAAGCTGGGAAAAGGAAAAAGACCGATCCTCTCCATCCACAAATCCGAGAAAACAGATTCCTCTCTGTGTCACTGCAAGCAGGCATTCCCCAAACAATGACCAGCCGAATCCATAGGTAATTTTTAATCCCGACCCCATGCACTTGAATTCACCTGGCGTCATGGCATCCAGTGTGACAAACAGGTCATGCAACCGCCCTGGACCGGACAGTCCGGCATCCAGCGACGCATCCAGAAGACTTTTGGATTCAGCCAGTTTTTTCTTGGCATACTCAAGGGTCAGGGTCTGGAGAAACTGGGTTGGACTGATGCCTGCCCATTGTTTAAAGAGCCTGGAAAAGTGATATCTGCTGAGATTCACACTTTCCGCAATTTGATCCAGATCGGGCTGGGCTTGAATGTTTTTCTCCAGAAACTGAATCGCCTTTTCAATCCTCAGGTAATCCCGGTGCTGCTGCAAAAAATCCAATGCTGTCATCTGATTCTCCTTCCTCCTCAAGTCAGCACCTTACTGGAATCAAATCACAATTGCCACCCGAATCTT
>PNOB01000452.1 GCA_013824585.1 Desulfobacterium sp.
GATCAACGACAAATATTATTTCCCTTCAACGACAATTAAAATTCCCGTCTCTATTCTGCTCTAACATTCTTATTTGAAAGAATTTTCTTGCAAAATGCTTTTTTTCAGATATTTTATCACCTATCCTTCCGGGGGATAGGGCAACGCTGGGGAGCGACCCGAGCGCCTGAAGGGTGACCGAAGCATGAGGGCCGTATTTTATACGGCCTTTTGTTTTTAGCGATCTCATACTTTGGTCTCCCATGCGCTAAACCCCCGGGGCTTGGGGGCTGGCCCCCAAATCAAATGACAGAATTCATTTTTCTTTCGATTTTCCCTTTTTAGCCTGTTCCATACGATAGCTGTCTATATTCAACTCCAAGATGACACTATGATGCACCAGTCGATCTATTGCCGCTGCCGTCGTCATCGGATCTTTAAAAATCTGTTCCCATTTTGAAAACGGCAGATTACTGGTAATCATCAGGCTACTCCTTTCATAGCGATCAGCCAAAAGGGTAAACAATACTTCCATCTCCTCACGGCTTTGCTGCACGTATCCAATGTCATCAATAATGATAGCATCAAAATGGGAGAACTTTTTTAATCGTTTTGTAAGTTCCAGATCTCTTTTTCCGATCAACAATTCCTGAACCAGATGACTGCATGATATGAAAAGAACACGTTTTCCCTGCTGGATCAGCTCGTGGCCGATGGCACACAGCAGATGGGTTTTACCGCTTCCAGGATTCCCAAAAGCCAATATGTTCTCGGAACGATCCAAGAATGAACCATTGGTCAAAACACCCAAATGAGTTCCCACTTTTGCCGGCAGACGCTTTTTATTAAAATTATCAAATGTCTTGGAGGGCGGCAGTCTGGATTCGAAAAGATGACGCGCAATGCGGCTTTGCCGTCGTGTCTCGCATTCCAGTTTTAACAACTCCAATAAATACTGCTCATAGCTCCATGATTCCTTCCGCGCCTGTTCGGCAGTCTCTTCAAACGTTTTCCGGATTGTCGGCATGTGAAGCTGCTTCAGGAGATCGGAGGTTTGTTCCTGAGAATTCAACATGATGCCACCTCCTGTAGCAGCTGATCATAGCAAGTCAAATCCACCGACGGGATATGAATATCCGTAGTGGCTGCTATTGGTTCATTGGACAACACCAGTTCCTTAACCCGTTCATCGCTTATTTGCTCGTCCTGGTTAATCAGCAAACGCAGTGCATCATCAACGGCTGTTTCACTTTCTTGCGCCGCCAGGTATAAAATGCGCAGATATTGCCTGACAGCAATCGAAACAGCATGATGTTTCTTCAGGCTATCATAGGCAATCCGGAACCGGCTGGTAGGAAACAGTTCATTACGATATCGATAGTTTTCAAATGCACCGGGTTTTCGAACCAGGCTATCAATAATGTGACGGTAATTGATGGAACACTTGCCCTCACCACGCAGTCGGGGCAAGATATCTACTTTTCTCTGCCCATACCAGATCTCCAGACGGTCTAAATACAGCCGGACCTGAATATTTTCACCGATCAGTCTACTGTCTACCGAGTAGACATTGTGATTGACCCGTATGCTACTGCTGGGGCCGACCTTCAGTGTTTGTTTTTTACAAGCTTCAATCCGGTTCATCGGCAGCCGGCGCAAAACCAACTGTTCCTCTCGAAAACGGTTGTTACGGCCCGCATTCAGTTGGTTGAATAGATTGTGTAAAAAATACGCATATTCATCTCGATCCGCAAAGTTCCGGTTGCCTCGTAACAGCAATGCCTGCTCTACCGCCTTCTTAAAACGATAATGACGCTGTTCAACATCACCGTTCTCATGGGGACTGTCTGGATTTGTCTTACAGCCATTGATTCCATAATGATCTAAAAGATCCTGGTAGTTCCGGGTGAATTCTTCTGGATGATCGGGTTTGTTTACCGCAGTGGTCAACCGGTCGGTACGATGTTTTTCCGGAACTCCACCTATCTCCCACAATGCATTTTGCAATCCCTGACTGAGACTCTCAAAACTTTCTGAAAAACATATCGTTCCTGTCTCCCAGTTGGAGTAGGTCAGGACAAAATGATAAATCAAATGATCAAACAGCTCCCCGCTTATGGTTACTCCCAGTTTATTCATGTGGGTAAAATCCGATTGCGCCAGCTCTCCGGGACTATGAATCTGTGTGAAAAACACCTCTTTCTGAGGCCCCTTTGTCGCTCGCCAAATTTTTATCCGTCTTTGTAACGTCCGGAGTTGACCATCGGCAAATTTACCCGGATTCCTGCGCTGAAAATCCTCGAAGATGGTCTTGGCTTCTAAACCCGGATTGATCTCCAGCATCATTTCTGTTTCATGCCAGGTATCTTCAAACGGATCCTGACGCGTCCTCCATATGTGATCCTTATTCAATTCACTAGGCAATTTGCCCTGCATACGATACTTACGGGCGGTTTTTTCATCCATACCCGATTTCATTGCCGCTATCCCGAGATTCTTTTCTGTCTGTATCAATTTAAGTAACCTCCTTACCTGCTGGTCTGTAACCATCCAAAATTCTCCTTTTTTGCGAATTGGGATGGTTTTACCAACTTTTCTTGATTTTTAAATTTCGGGAATTTTAATTGTCGTCAGGTGGGCATTATAAATGTCGCTGATCA
>PNOB01000453.1 GCA_013824585.1 Desulfobacterium sp.
TTTTAAGAAAAAAGAGTGCTAGTGTTCATCCGGAAAAAGAAAAAGGAACAAATGAAATGCCGAAAATCATTGAAGCTAGTTTAGTCGCGGAAGGTAAAAAATTTGGTATTATTGTCAGCCGTTTTAACAATTTCATTACAGACCGCCTGGTCGGAGGTGCTGTTGATGCGCTCCTGCGCAGCGGGGCGAAAGATACAGACATCGAAATCGTTAAAGTCCCGGGAGCTTTTGAAATCCCACTATTGGCATCCAAAATGGCGAAACTGAAAAAATATGATGCCATAATCTGTCTGGGAGCCGTCATCCGTGGTGCAACATCACATTATGATTATGTGTGTGCAGAGGTTTCCAAAGGAATTGCATCCGTAAGCCTGGAATCATCGATTCCGGTGATCTTTGGAATTGTTACCACCGATACCATTGAACAGGCCATTGAACGGGCAGGGACAAAATCCGGAAACAAGGGCTGGGATGCTGCGATATCGGCAGTGGAGATGGCGAACCTGATGAATTCAGCCGACTGGATATCATAATGGGCAATCGCCGGCAATCCAGAGAGTTCGCCATGCAGGCGCTTTTTGACATGGATATGAGCCATGATAGTTCAGATGAACGGTTTTCCCTTTTTTGTCAAAATTTTGATCCATCTGAAAAAGCCAAACCGTTTCTCATCAAACTGTACAAGGGTGTTGTTGAGCACAAAACCCATATTGATTCCCTGATTGACCAATTTTCCAGTAACTGGAAAATCGAACGGATATCCTGTGTGGACAGAAATGTAATGCGGATTGCTATTTATGAAATGCTTTATTGTGACGACATCCCTGCAAAAGTATCCATCAACGAGGCTATTGATATTGGAAAAAGATATGGTACGGATGAATCCGGAGCCTTTATCAACGGAATTCTGGATAGTATCCGAAAAATGATCGATCAAAAAAAATGTTAACCATCAACAATGGAGCGAAAAATGGAAGCCAGAAAAATTTTTCTACGTGAAGATGAAATGCCCCGCCAATGGTATAATATTCTTGCTGATATTAAAATGAATCCTCCTCTCGGACCCGATGGAAAACCGGTCACGCCGGAAGCGCTTGCACCTGTCTTTCCCATGAATCTGATCGAGCAGGAAGTGAGCACCGAAAGGTGGATCAATATTCCGGAACCGGTTCTGGATATTCTCCGTATCTGGCGGCCTTCTCCTCTGGTCAGGGCGCTTTCACTTGAAAAAGCGCTGGGTACCCCTGCTAAAATCTATTTCAAAAATGAGAGCGTAAGCCCTCCTGGAAGTCATAAACCAAATACTGCCGTTCCCCAGGCATACTATAATAAAGAATTTGGAATCAAACGGATCACGACGGAAACCGGTGCAGGACAATGGGGAAGTGCCTTGTCTTTTGCCTGTTCCCAGTTTGGGCTTGAATGCAAAGTGTTTATGGTGCGTGTCAGCTTTGACCAGAAACCATATCGAAAATCCATGATGGCTGCATGGGGTGGAAAATGTGTGGCAAGTCCGAGCAATGAAACCAAAGCAGGTCGGGATGCCCTTCAAAAAGATCCCAATACTCCGGGCAGCCTTGGAATCGCGATCAGTGAAGCCATTGAGGCAGCTGTAACCGATGAAACCGGTGAAACCCGTTACTCGCTTGGATCAGTATTAAACCATGTTATGCTTCATCAGACCATCATCGGCCTTGAAGCAAAAAAACAGTTTGAAAAAATCGGAGTCTATCCGGATATTGTAATCGGATGTGCAGGGGGCGGAAGCAATTTTGCCGGTATTGCCTTCCCGTTTGTATTGGACAAAATCAATGGGAAAAAGATAGAAATTTATCCGGTCGAGCCGGCAGCCTGTCCGACCCTGACCAAGGCGCCTTTTGTTTACGACCATGGGGATACTGCTCGATACACTCCGCTTCTGCCCATGCACAGCCTGGGGCATGCCTTTGTTCCCCCGCCTTTCCACGCCGGTGGCCTTCGATACCACGGTATGGCGCCGACGGTCAGTCAACTGGTTATGGAAGGTCTGATTGAACCCAAAGCCGTGACACAGCTTGATGCTTACAAAGCAGGAATTATAGTAACAAGATCAGAGGGAATGATCCCTGCTCCTGAGACAAACCACGCTCTTGCATGTGTTATAGACGAGGCATTAAAAGCCAAAGCAGAGGGAAAAGAAAAAGTGATCCTCTTCAACTGGAGCGGACACGGACTGCTGGATCTGATGGCGTATGACAAGTATCTGTCCAATGAACTGAGCAATTTTGAGCTGTCCGAAGCGGAAATGCTTGCTTCGGAAAAAGTATTTGCCGATTTCCCAAAACCAGCAATTCTTAAAAGCCGGTAATCCGGGAACCGGGAGCCTTTCATATGGCGGCTCCCGGTTTGTTAATTTACAATGGAACCAGAAATAGAGTATCAAAACCGGCGCTGCCCAAGACTGGGCAGCTCGGTTACACTTTCCTATTGCATGAAATGCAACGACAATCCTCTCCCCTGCGGGAAGGTGATTGACTGTTGGTGGGAATTTTTTGATATAAAAAGTTATTTGGAAAAAACCCTTTCCGCAGAAGATTTCCAAGAACTGGTGAACCAGAAACCCAAGGACAA
>PNOB01000454.1 GCA_013824585.1 Desulfobacterium sp.
CCCACCATTTTGAGATATTCGAAAAGTCTTTATAATTGATTTTATGTTTTAGTAATCCATCGCCGGAAGCTTTCTTTCCACATCCTTGACATACAAGTGCTTTTTCTTTTTTTATCAGCAAATCTCCACATTTTTCGCAAATCGGATCAAACCGGTAGTAATAAAGCAGGATGATATTCCCGGCAATGTAAGGTCCAATTCCTGGTACTTTTTCTGCCCATTCTGTCCAAATCGGCCAAAATGTAAGTTCTTTTTCGATTCGTCTGGAAATATTGTCTTTTGCCGTTTTGAAATTTTTATATTCCGGCATCAGTGTGATTTCTGCATCTGGCATAATTGATTGCAATCGTTGAGATGTCACTGCCATTGATTTTACAATTGTGTTATATGTTTTGCATAAATATCTTAGGTGATTAATTACTCTTTCGTCTGTTACCATGGTGGTTTTCCTTTTTTTTATACGGTTGCTGGTTGGGTTTTTACCATTTTGTTTAATGGAGTATTGAAGATGATTTTTAGATTTTCGTTTTCCTGTTCGAGTTGTTTATTTCTTGCTTTCAGTACAATGATTGTACCTTTGAGTTTTTCGATTTGAGTTTCCAGATCTTCGATTGTTTGCCGGTCGGTTTTCATGATACCGATATATCGTTCTTCTTTTTCTTTGAGTTCAGATATGTTTGGTTTTATCTGTATTGGTTTTTGTGGTGTGTGCCTTTTAATGATTTCAATTATTTTTTCATTGGTTGGTTTCTTTTCTTTTTCAATGATCTTGAATGTTTCTTTTGCCTTGTAAACTCCGCAATTTTTGATTGCTCTGGTTGTATTTCCTAGTCCTATCTTTTTTACTTCTTTTGGGAATACAATGAATGCCATTTTTTCTGCATGATATTGATTGAATGTCATATTATATTTTGCTTTAATATAATCTGGGAAGATTGTATTTTTATACAATGGGTTTTCGCGCCATCTGTGTGTGGATTCCAGATAAAATAGTAACGAGATTAGCTTTTCCCTTTCTGATTCTACGTTGATTTTTGTTTTTTCGATGAGTGATTCAATTTCAATGATGTCTTTGTTTTTGTATTTTTCTTTTAATTTTTCGAGTTTCATTTTTGTTTTCCTGTTCTGAAAGAAGGTTAATTGGATGATACAAACAGTTCATCTTTATTTTTCTGTAGAATTCCCGTTACTGATACATACTTACTTTCAGTAAAGTTTGTCAAGTGAATTTTAATTCGACTATTTTTACATTTTATTACAAAAATGTCATTTTCTTTGGTGTATGATTCAAAACTGTCATTTATGGTGATAGTCTCACCGGTGAACAATTCCGGTTCGTTGGCTATGGCTCGTTCTTTGAGGGCTTTATTGTAATGCCTTGAGCTTTTTCCGAAGGCATTATATGATAACCAGGATAGTGGATTGATCCATCCTGCGTAATTATTGATCTTACTCATGGTGGATTCGGTTTCTTCCATGAGTGTGATGGCTTCTTTGACTGTATCCCATTTATTGCATGAGATGGATTGCCATGAGCTGAATACTAAGGTTTGCAAGGCTTCTTCCAGAATAAAAAGCGAGAAGCTTATTGTCCCTGCAATGGCGATATAGACCATGATCCATCTCATGATGGTTTTCATTTTTTCCAGGATCGGTATTTTCGCTCTTTGCATTTTATTTTCCCTGCGTCCTGTTTATGATAAAAAAAATGGGAAGGATTTCTCCTTCCCATTACCGGTGATTGGAGTTACCGGTTTTTTACATGAGTGCCTTGACGTTGTATGTTACCCTGCCTTGATATATATTGCGCTGTGCGATGCATTTGAGTGTATCGCCTTTCTTTAAGCCTTTGGCCTTGTCTGCCAAATCTCCGAAGAACATGACCGGTGCGGTGTCTGTGTATGCAATTCCGGAGAGTGTGCGTTTCTCTTCGATGATTACCCTGCCGTAAGAATGACCGTTCTTATCCAGTGCGATTGTGGCGGATTGAATTTTGGCTTCCAGAACTACGTCCGGGTTGTTGTCGGCGGCTACCGCTATTGTGGCCATGCAGAAAATGGCGATCAATAATGCTGTGATAATTTTTTTCATGATTTGTTTTCCTTTTTTGGTTTGATTGATTTTGAGTTGAAGCTGGCAGAGTGTTTCCCTACCAGCTTTTTGTTGATTACAGAACTGCGCCGGCTCCGAGCTGTTTATTCTTCCGGGTGCTTTTCTTAACTTCTGTAGCCACGGCTTCGAATTGCCGGATGATCAGTTCCGGGCCGAACTTGATCTCTTTGCCATCGTCGGTTTCGATACTGTCGCGTTCACGATCTTTGCCGATCAGGACGTTGAATTTCTTTACGCCGGATTTCCACATTGAGTGGATCTTCTGGGCAGTTTCTCCGAAGGCGATTGCTCTGCTGAATTCTGGTGTTTCACCATCTTCGTAGGTGATGCCAGTCAAGAGACTAAGATCGTTGATGGCCAGGAAGTCATTCTCTTTTCCTGCTGATGCCGGGTAAAATACCATTTTTTCTGATTTCTTTTCTTTCTTGGTGAGTGTTGCTTTCTTCATGATTTTCTCCTTTATTGTTG
>PNOB01000455.1 GCA_013824585.1 Desulfobacterium sp.
CTGCGAGGCCCCAGAGGCGGGATGATTCTGGCAAAAGACGAATTCCGTTCACAATTAAACAAGGAAATCTTTCCCGGTATTCAAGGAGGCCCTTTGATGCACACCATTGCAGCAAAGGCGGTTGCATTAAAAGAAGCCAAAACAGAAGCGTTTGCGGCCTATCAGCGATCCATTGTTGAAAATGCAAAAACAATGTCTGAAGAATTAATGTCCCTTGGCGTAACCCTTGTATCCGGAGGTACGGACAACCATCTCATGCTGGCGGATTTAACCAGTCTGGATATTACAGGCAAAGATGCCGAACAAGCACTGGGAAAAGCCGGCATTACTGTAAATAAAAATGCAATTCCGTTTGACCCCCAAAAACCCTTCATCACCAGTGGAATCCGTCTTGGCACACCGGTTCTGACATCCCGGGGAATGGGAACCCATGAAATGAAAGTGGTTTCCCGGCTGATTGTTGATGTATTAAAAAATATGGGGAATGAAACCACCATCCGGGAAACAAGAAGCAGGGTTCAGGAGCTCTGCGACGCTTTTCCCATATATACGGGCATGGAGGTCTGATGATCCTATGATGGAAAAAAAAGAACGCCCGGACTGGGATTCCTATTTTATGGCGATAACCGTGCTTGTTTCAAAACGATCCACATGCACCAGACGTTCGGTTGGTGCGGTAATCGTAAAAGACAAGAGAATCCTTTCAACAGGCTACAACGGTGCCCCGAGTGGAATCGAGCATTGCAGCGAAGTGGGCTGCCTGCGTGAAAAACTCAACGTGCCTTCTGGAGAAAAACATGAATTGTGCAGAGGAATCCATGCCGAACAGAATGCCATTATCCAGGCTGCGTTTCACGGCGTCTCCATTAAAGGCTCCACACTCTACTGTACCAATCAGCCTTGCTCCATATGTGCAAAAATGATTATAAATGCGGGAATTAAAAATATTTTTTACCAGGAAGGATACGCTGATTCGATGTCCAGACAAATGCTAAAAGATGCAGATGTTGACTTGATAAAACTTGATACGGATTGATGCTACCAGCATGTAAGGGAGGAATTCATGAAATGTCCATTCTGCGGTGAAACCAACAACAAGGTTATTGACTCCAGATTAAGCAAA
Organism: Desulfobacterium sp.; assembly: GCA_013824585.1. GTDB lineage: Bacteria > Desulfobacterota > Desulfobacteria > Desulfobacterales > SURF-7 > QZKS01. The sequence goes on from PNOB01000455.1 coordinate 1,124, forward strand.
GACGGGAATGTCATTCGCAGGCGAAGGGAGTGCCTTGACTGCAGCAGGCGATTTACAACCTATGAACACATTGAAGAGATACCGATCATGATCGTAAAAAAGGATGGACGCCGCGAGGTTTTCAACAAGGATAAAGTCCGCACCGGTATGCAGAGGGCATGTGAAAAACGAAAAATCAGCATGAATGTTATCGAACAGTTTATCGACAATCTGGAGCGTGATCTCCGTGAAACCGGAGAAAAAGAAATTCCTTCCAGCCAGATCGGTCACCTGATCATGAAGAAGCTCCATGAACTGGATGATGTGGCATATGTGCGATTTGCATCTGTGTACAGGGAATTTAAAGATGTTAATGATTTTGTATCAGAACTGAAAAGCCTTTTGTCAAATCAATAAGGATAAGGCCGGTCACTCATGCCATGGCCTGTTTTTTCAAAATGGAAGATCACTATTTTATGAAAATGGCCCTGGCCCTGGCTGAGAAAGGGCGCGGTTTCACTTCTCCCAACCCCATGGTTGGGGCGATTGTTGTGAAAGATGGTCAGGTTGTGGGCAAAGGCTGGCACACAAAGGCCGGGGAAGCCCATGCAGAAGTAAATGCAATTGATGATGCCGGACAGGCTGCAAGAGGGGCCACACTCTATGTGACCCTTGAACCCTGTAATCACACCGGAAGAACCCCTCCCTGTACAAAAAAAATTATCCAGGCCGGCATTGCCCGAACGGTCATTGCTATGACCGATCCAAACACGGATGTCATTGGCAGAGGGATCGATTACTTAAGAAATGCCGGAATTCAAGTCACCTGCGATGTGTGTGAAAAACAGGCCCGAAAGCTGAATGAAATCTTTATAAAATTCAGCCAGACCAAACTCCCTTTTGTCATATTGAAAACCGCTTCCACACTGGATGGACAAATCGCCACCCGTACCGGAGATTCAAAATGGATAACCGGAGAGTCTGCCCGCCTTTTTGTTCATCGGATCCGTCATGAGGTTGATGCAATCATGGTTGGTATTGGAACCATACGGACCGATGATCCCAGTCTTACCACCCGTCTTCCGGATAAAAAAGGCAAAGATCCGATAAGAATTGTTCTGGATACACGACTTTCCATTCCTGAAAATGCACGCTTGCTGACACTGGATTCCGAAGCTGACACCATTATTGTCTGCGGGAAATCCGCATTGGATCATAAAAAAAAAGCCCTGATGAAAAAAGGGGTAAAAATTATTCAGGCCGATGAAACAAATCAAAAAATTGATCTGCATTCCCTGATGCCGGTTCTCGGGCAAATGGGTATCACAAGCCTTCTGATTGAAGGTGGCGGCAGAATCATTCATTCTGCCCTGGTTGCAGGGATCATTGATAAGGTCTATCTGTTTTATGCTCCGAAACTACTTGGTGGAAATGACGGGTTCTCTTTATGTTCAGGCAAGGGCCCGGAAAAAAT
>PNOB01000456.1 GCA_013824585.1 Desulfobacterium sp.
GGTTACTTCTTGCCGAATCAAAGCGAAATAGGGTTCTTCCATATCCATGATTGTTTTTTCAACATCCGTGTGAAATTGACCCTGTGGATAATTTTTCAGATATTGCTTTGCTGCTTCAAGGCGTTTTAGCAGATCTGTATTTGGAATCTGGTTTATGGCCTGGAAATCTCTTGTCTCAATGAGATTCGGGATCTCGGATACACTTTTATTGATTTCCTGGGCATGTTTTCCATCAGGATGTTTTTCTAAATAGTTGTTGTATATTGTTTGGGCTTTTTCATATTTTTTACCAGCAAGGACAGTTGAGGCTTTCTTTATTGCAGACTGATAGTCCTTTTCTTCCAACGCATTGCGCTTTTTAATCAGATTCTCTATCAGGCTTATTTTTTTCTCAGCTTCAATTGAAAATTGATTCTTCTTACGGGACTTGATGTATTGGATGAGCGTTTCTTTCTTATCTTCCAGCTTCTTTTGTGTTTCGATCGTGGTCAGTACCTGACTGAATTCCTGCCTCAATTGTTCATTTCTATAATAGGTTATGAGAAAAATTGATGCTGCTATGACGACGATAACAACGGAAGCGGCAATCGATGTGATCGTGAGCAGCCGTTTTCTCTTCTGCTTTGATTTGACTTTCCAGTTTTTTTGAGTGCAGTATTCTTCGATATAATCATAGGCTTCTTCATAACTCATGCCTAATTCTGCTGCATTTTTAATGATGGCGTCTGTGTATTCACTTCGGATCACTCCATCAAACTGAGCAATATCGATATCGGAATCCAGAAGCTCGAGAATCGATCTTGCCCGGGAAATATCATAGGAAATTCGAGTTTCCGGTAATTTAAAGATGGTTCTGCAGTGACCGGCCAGGGTGCTGCCGGCGGTCATGGCCGCATCCTTTTTGCTGACCCCCAGCAATTCTTGTTGAATTTTAGCCGCACGCTTTTTGAGTGTCTCAAGGTCAGAGCCTATGGGAAGCTCTAAAAATTCATACAGGTTGTTTTTCCCGACAATTTTCAGGTTATCATTGATGGTTTTAAATATGGTTTGATCTAGAGGTTGGGGGACTTCAGCAACAGATGGATCTTTTTTTGCCTGTACAGGGAAAGGGATATTTTTTTTAATATCACCCGGATCAATGTTATAGGTTTTCGACAGATAAGTGATTTCTTCTTCAAGGATAAACCCTTTACGAATCCGGATTGCTAAGCTTTTGAGTATTTCATCCAGTTTTTTTTCAACAGGAAGTTCAGTTTTCTTTTCATCTTTCCTTGCTGATATCGGGGAGGTTTTTTTTTCTTTTTCCTTTTTTAACATCCATTTCAGGATTTCATCGGTTTCAACCGAATGGATCTTTACCAGTTTCTGGATTTCCTGCGAAGTCACGATTCCTTTGCTCTGATAGATGGAAAGGTGCCGATCAATCGCAGAAAATTTGTCTTTATTTTTTTCAGAAAGAATGGCATTGGCTTTTTCCGCTTCTTGTTTTCGCAAGTTCGGATCAGCCATGATCCTTCTGATCTCCGGAATAAACCCGATAAACTGTTTTGCCTGAATCCCATGGGTCGGATGATTGCGCTGTTTGCTCCATTCAGCCTGTTTTTTTTTGATGGCGGTTTCAATTTTTTCCTGATCCTCTTCCGGTGGATTAAGGGAGAGATCAAGAAGCAGATAAAAATTGTTATGCTTCATAGTTCACCATATGCAATCATCAGGAAAGCAAAAGAAATTTATTGGAAAAAGAGATAATGTGAGCCAATTTCAAAAGCCTGTTGTTGTAGTTCCGGCGAAAGCTGGACACGCAGTAAAGCGTAGCGCTATCCAGTATTTTCAGTTCTTTTCTGGACATCGGCTTTCGCCGGTGTGATGCTTTTTAATCGTTTTGAAATTGGCTCACGTGTTTTTTTTTAATGGACGACCAGACTCTGACACCTGACTTTCGCTTCTTCAAGCTCCTGGCCCTGGATTACAGACCGTGTATCAATTAAAACCTCTACCATTCTGGATTCTGTTTTTTCAACTGCTGTTATTTTCAGCCGTCCGTCATCATTGAGTTTGAAAAAAATCTGAACCAGGGATTCTTTGGGCAGTCCTTTGGGAAGATTGAGAATAGCGGTTCCAATCTCCGTAGATCGATCTAAAGCAACAATCTGATCCATTAGTTCGTTTTCCATGATCCGGATCAGTACGGTTTCCTGGTTTTCGGCACCGGTGAAAAATTGTTTGGTGATATCGATCGGTACGGCTGTATTTTTGAAAATCAGGTTAAAAACCTCTTCTTTTTTTCCTGGATTTTCGACAACAATACCAAAACTCTTACTGGTTACGTCCTTGATTCTAATCAGTGAGTTCTCTACAGCCGGCAGTGAATATCCAGTAATATCAGCAAGTTCTCTGGTGACATTTTTCAGGATCTCCGGTGACGTGGACTCTAATATTTTGGCTTGATCCTCGGTACTAGTATTTGGTTCAATGGCATTACCGGTTTTCTCTGCAATTCGTTTCACCAGCTCATCGTTGATGGCGAGTTTTGATCCATAGATGGCAGCACCTTTTGCCACTGCTTCATCCGGGT
>PNOB01000457.1 GCA_013824585.1 Desulfobacterium sp.
GAATACAAGCCCAGGTTACAGCACTGGCAGCAGCACAGTATGAAGCCGGAGCACTTGCACAAGGACTTCCTGCTGCACAAGCAGCCGCTTATGGACAACAGCAAGGTGCAATTGCGGGTGCAACTGCTGCAGCATTGGTTTCGGTTGACGATCCGTCCAGTGCAACGCCCTTGAACACTCAAAACGCATCTCTACAGTGGGCTCCACGGTTTGCGGAAGGATTACGGTTATCCGGCACCTGGCTGTTTACGGAAATCGATATGACCTTGAACATCACAACACCCAATTCAACTCTTACCGGAGTCAATACTGTTGCAACTACTGTGGATATCGAAAACGTATCCAGTATTGTTGGATCGGTTGAATACACAAGAGGCGATACCATTTTATCTGCTGAATATAATATGATTCGGGTTGATGTTGGAGATATTTTTGGTTCTGATGTTCCCACAACCGAAGTTCTTGGATGGGCTGTATCCGCCTCCCACCGGTTTACCTATTGGTTTGAGCTGGGTGCATATTACGGTGATTGGGTTACCAATGATCGAGATAGAGATGGAAGCGAGCTTGAAGGCCAGTTGGATGAGGATGGTCGTCCTCGATTCAAGGAAGAACGATGGATGCGGGATGCTTGTTTGACCACCCGGTTTGATCTGAATGAAAACTGGATATTCAAGCTGGAAGGTCATTACATGAGCGGGCTTGATGATGTTGATTTTGGCAATGACCCGGATCCGGATCCGGACTGGTTCCTGTTTGCAAGCAAGGTGTCTTACAATTTTTAAATCCTTGCATTCATAAAAAAATGAAAAAAGGTGCATGGCTCGATGCCATGCACCTTTTTTATCAAGGCAAGCCGCTCCTGCATACAATCGAGCCAATTTCAAAAGTTTGTTGTTGTAGTTCCGGCGAAAACTAGAATCCTGTATTTTCGGCTCTTTTCTGGGCACTGACTTTCGCCGGTGTGACGCTTTTTATTAGTTTTGAAATTGGCTCAATCGTTTATTCAGACCCGAAACATCTTCTTTACAATGCCTTTTCAGACTGGTAATCTGCTTTGCATGTTCAAATAATGGAAGGTTTTTTTGTGACAGTTGCAGTTTTTGAAACAATTATGCCGGATCGGTTGATTGAAGCCGTGGAAAAGGCAACAGGTTTTCCAATGACCGGTCTGACCTCCCCCCTGCCGAGCTATATCAACCGGGTTTATGAATTCCAGGCAAAAGATGGAACCCGTCTGATCGGTAAATTTTATCGGCCAGGCCGATGGACCAGAGAGTCGATTGAAGAAGAACATCAGTTTGTTCTGGATTGTGAAGCAGATGAAATTCCAGTCGTCTCCCCCCTGAAATTGTTGCATGGGGCTACCCTCGGTGAGGTGGACGGCATCCATTTTGCTGTCTTTCCTAAAAAACTGGGGCGGGAATTTGAAGTGATTGAAGATGAGGACTGGCGCAGACTGGGACGTGTGATCGCCAGAATCCATGTTGCTGGAAGCATCCGGAAAGCCAGGACCAGAACGATTTTACACCCGGGCATTTCAACCTGCAGAGATATACAGCAGTTGATCAAAGGAGGATTTGTAACCCCGAGACATGTAGAACCGTTTCAAGAGATCGGTCAGAAGATCGTGGATATCAGTTCCGGTTTTTTTAATAATACGGAGTTTATCCGTCTTCATGGAGACAGCCATCGGGGGAATCTGTTGTACCGGCCTCAGGAAGGCATCATGGTGATTGACTTTGATGACATGATGACCGGGCCGCCGGTTCAGGATCTGTGGCTTTTATTGCCGGATCATGCAGAGAAATGCAAGCCGGAGATCGAGTTGATTCTGGAAGGATACGAAATGTTCCGGGAGTTTGACAGGCGGATGCTGAAGCTGATTGAACCCCTTCGTGCCATGAGGATAATATACTTTCTAGCCTGGTGCAGCAAACAGGCGAATGATTATAAATTTAAAACCAATTTTCCGGACTGGGGCAGTGACCGGTTCTGGCAGCAGGAGATCAATGATCTGGGACATCAACTGATACGAATCCAGTCCCAACTCCGGAATCAATCCAATCACATTGTTTCGTAAATCAAATGGAATAAGGAGAATGAAATGACGACAAAGGATATTATTGCTGTTTTTGAAACGGATAAAGGAACCATCCGCGTAAAATTATATGATCAACAGACACCGGTAACCGTGGCCAATTTTGTCAACCTTGCAAAACGGAACTACTATAAGGGATTAAATTTTCATCGGGTGATTTCCGACTTCATGATTCAGGGCGGATGTCCCCATGGCACGGGTACGGGTGATCCCGGGTACCGGTTTGAGGATGAGTTTATATCGGAGCTTCGTCATGACAGAGCCGGGATTCTTTCCATGGCCAATGCAGGCCCCGGAACCAATGGGAGTCAGTTTTTCATTACCCATCTGCCGACTCCGCACCTGGATAACCGTCATACGGTTTTTGGAGAAGTGCTGGGGAAGGATGACCAGGCTGTTGTTGACAGTATTGTTCAGGGAGATAAAATTCGAAATATTACGGTTGAGGGAGACATCGCTTCTTT
>PNOB01000458.1 GCA_013824585.1 Desulfobacterium sp.
GTACCCGCCTCTGAAAGCAATGGATCAAATCAACGAAGATACAATATTTACAAACTTTCAAAATGTTAGCAGGGAATTTGCTCTGTATATTCATATCCCTTTTTGCAGCGGCAGGTGTACATTCTGCTATTTTTACCAGATTGAAAAACCAAAACCGGAAATTATTCTGGCTTATCTGGAAGCCATTAAAAAGGAAATCAGGCTTGTCTCCAAAAAAATAAAAGAACAACTGGATGGTATCACGATTACATCCATTTTTTTCGGCGGCGGGAGTCCGACCATTTTGTCCGGCGACCAATTTGCGGATTTAATTGAATATATTGAAAAGCAATTCGCCTTCTCCGCGCAGACCGAGATTACCGTAGAAGTACATCCTGAAATCATCCGAAAAAATGGCAGGACCTTGCTGAACAGATATTTCGAGAATCAGGTCAATCGTTTAAATATCGGTGTCCAGAGCTTTGATGATCACATCCTCAAATCGACCAACAGGCGGCACACCGCAGCAGATGCTGTGGACGTCTACCATCTGGCAAGAGAAATCGGATTCACGAATGTCAATATCGATCTGCTTTATCCAATGCCTGATCTTTCGCCCGGTATATGGGAACAAACATTGAATGCGGCATTCAATCTGAAGCCGGAATCGGTTACAACCTATTTCACAGCGATTCGAAAGCCTTCATCCATCTATCGTTTGCTTCACAAAGCGCCCGCAAAATTCCCGAATGAGTATATGAATCACCTTTTCAGGATCATGACCATCGAGAAGGCCAGGGAGGAAGGATATGACCACAGGCAGTTGATCGACTGGTTTGTCAAGCCCAGGAAAGACTTCCATTACGAGCATCAGAGGAACGAAGCAAAAAAAACAGAAGAGATTCAATTGTTATCCTTCGGCAGCGGTGTTTTTACGTATTTGAATTATCATCAGTATTATAATTTTCCGGATATCCGAAAGTATTGCGAATCTCTCAATGAAAATAAATTACCGGTCTGGAGAGGAATCAAACTGACGAAAGAGGAAAGATTGGCCAGGGCCATGGTTCTCGGAATCAAATCCGGTGATGTGAATATCCGTGAGATTGAAGAAAGGTTCAACCAAAAAATAACTGAAAGATATGATTCCCTCTTGTTGAATCTTGAAAAACTTGAATTGTTGGAAAAAGCAAACGGAAACATTCGACTCTCTGAAAAAGGTATTCTCTTTGCGGATGAAATCGCAGTCCAGTTTATCACACCCGATATGCAAAATAAATTGCGTCAAAAAAGCAAATTGGTCGCTTCGGAACAGGAGCTTATTGAAAACTATAATTTCATGTATGACATGAATGAATTGAATTATTTACAATGATGTTGTAACTGCCGAATTGATGGTATGGGTTTTTACAGCTTATATTAAATTTTAAAACAAGTCAGGAGACTATGGTGCAATTCAAAGTGTTGGGTTTCGATTACCCAATAGTTTTGATTACTCCAAATTGTGGGAGCGGCATCTTGCCGCGACAATACTGTCTTGATTGATACCTTGAAAAAAGCTATATCGCGGCTGGAAGCCGCTCCCACATATTCAGGTTGAAACCCAACACCTTTTATTACACTCGGAGCCTATGAGCCAGGAATTAATCTATGAATTTTCAAATGATCCGAATCTGCTGGCCCCGTATTATCGGATTCGGGAGGAGTGCTATAAAGAAGTTTGGGGACTGAAGATTTTTTCCGGTGCGGAAGATGAATTTGATCGAAGAGGACATATCCTGATCGTCAGGAATGGGAACGAAGTTGTCGGTGGAGGACGACTTGTGTTAAGACCCGCTTTTTCTTCGGACCGATTGCCAATGGAAACGGAAAGCTTCCTCCTGCACAAAGTACTACCCCTGGCAGAAAAAGAAAAAGCAATTTTTGGAGAAATCGGTCGAATAGCGCTTATCCCGGAATACAGGGGGAAAAAAACCGCTAAAATCGGTTTTTATCTGGTCCTTCAGGCACAACTACATCATTGTCGCTATCTCACAACCGTTGCACCAAAAGGGCAGGCAGAAAAATACCGGGATATAGCCGGGCAGTTCGGTGTTGAAATCCAGATTTTTGAGGATGTGGCGATCGCAGACCATCCCTACTACAACAATATCGATATGAAGCTGCTGTTATGCGATTTAACAAACATACCGGACGTGAGCCATTTTCTTGTAATCTGATATGATCGAGTCTTGATTATCTTTTTTGTCTTTTTCATTTATTGTACCTGGTTGAGCATAATCACAAATCAAGGTTTGACCCCCGATGATAAAAATGCACGAAAAAAACAACTATGCTGAGTCCGGTGCGGTGATCCTGTTTGTTGTCAGCGCCGTGCAGTTTCTGACCCCGTTCATGCTGTCAGCCGTGAGCGTGGCGCTGCCCTCCATCGGACGGGAATTTTCAGCCAGTGCGGTTCAGCTTGGACTGGTGGAAACCGTCTATATTCTGGCCTTTTCCCTTTTTCTTTTACCCGCAGGGCGGCTGGGGGATATCTACGGAAGAAAACGGATCTTCATCATCGGCATTCTGGTCTTTACCCTAG
>PNOB01000459.1 GCA_013824585.1 Desulfobacterium sp.
AAATATAGAGCCTTCCCTTGACACAGATAACCGCTCACATGTATTGTAATCAGCTATGAACAAGGAATCTACCAACAAAGCGATCCGATTATTTGCCGAAATCTCCATTGAGTCGATGAAGAAGCTTGCTTCAGAAGGACGTGATCTATCGGTAGAAACTCTTATTGAAGCGGTACAGCTAAAAAAGGAGATCATAACCTTTTTTTCTAACAAAGACGTCCAGGTGGAACAAGCCAGTCAACTGGAGAAAAAAAACAAGCAGGCTGTTTCTCAAAAAGACAAAATGCTGAAACAGATGCAAGAGACTGAAGATAAGTCCATAAAAACATCAAAATTTTACAGACAAGCCCTTTCCACATTGACTCTTCTGCTGCTTGACTCCAAAGAAAAAAATAAATTACAGACATCTCTGAGTCAATTCAAAAGCCTGATTCAGGAGGAAACAGATATTGACCTGCTTTCAGATGCCTTGCAAAATCTGAAAGATATTGCCTTTCGAGGCAGTATTCAAGAAGCAGCGCCAGATGAAAAACAGAAACCTTCTTCTTTTTTCAAAAAACTATTAAAATCCTCGGAGGAAGAAAAACCCGAAGAACCCCTTCCTTTCCAGACCATTTTTATAAAGCACCTGAAAACAGCCTATCAAGATATTCTTGATCAATTGAACCTGCATCTGGGAGAGAATTATCTGGAAAGTATTTCTTCGCTTGGAAAACAAATCCGCGAGGGTAATATTCTGGATGATTTTTTAAAAATCCGACAGGATATTATTGCCCTGGTTTCAGAATACATCAACAACATCAGCGCTGAACGGGAACTCACGGCAGAATTTATCAAAGAGATCGGGAAAAGGCTGATTGAACTGGAAAGCTATCTTCTTGAATCTCTGTCTTTTTCCATCAATCATGATCAGGCAAATCAGGAATTCAATACATTGCTCGAAAAACAACTGGGTGACTTGCGAAGCCGTGTTGATTTCAGCAAAACCTTAACGGAATTGAAAGAAACCGTTGTTTCCAGATTGGAAATCATTAACCATGCACTGGAAGACAAACGCCTGAAAGATAAGCTTCATCAAAATGAGGCAGATCAAAAAGTAACTGCCCTCCAGCAGCACTTGGCAGAAATGAAGAATACAATTTCAACTGTCAATGAACAGTCCAGGATGCTTGAGCAGGAGCTGCTTAACGATCCCTTGACCGGAGCCTATAACCGAAGAGCATATGACCGGAATATTGAAAACGAAATGAGCCGGTACCTTCGATATAAGAGGCCTTTTTCCATGCTTCTGCTGGATGTGGATCACTTTAAAAAAATTAATGACACTTACGGGCATACGATCGGAGACAAGTGTTTGAAAGAAATTATCAAGCGCATCAAACCAGCGTTGCGGGATACAGATTTTCTTGCGCGCTACGGAGGAGAAGAGTTTATCGTGATTCTTCCAGAAACAGGTGGTGAGATTGCAAAAGAAGCCGCAGAAAGGATGCGGAGCATTGTTGAAAATATTGAATTTCTCCACAAGAAAGAACTGGTGAAAATTACCATCAGTATTGGCGTGACTCAGGTTTTACCCTCGGATGAAACCCATGAAACGATTTTTCATCGTACAGATCAGGCCTTGTATAAAGCAAAAAATTCAGGCCGAAACCGGGTTGTCTTACATACAAAATAATAAAACAAGATTTTTCGTTCAAATATATTTTAGAGCGATGGAGGAAAAAATGATAGAAAAGGAACCGATCAGTCTGAAAAAACTGATGAGCCACCCTGAAGTTTTGAAAGCAACCAGCAATGTAAACCAGGAACTTCTTGAACGAAGGGAATACAACCCTCCCATCTGTGATGTGTTTAAAAGCAGATACAATTATCTTGAGACCCTTGAAGAATATTGCTTTGAACTGGATCGGGAAACGAAAAAACAACTGCCCGATCTGATCAATAACAAGGTGCAGGGAGTTCGGTCCGCAGATTCACCGGATACCTCCCTGCAAAAAGCTTATGACAAAAAACGAAGAATCGGAGTTGTCTTTTCCGGGGGTCCGGCTCCTGGTGGCCACAATGTCATTGCCGGAATTTATGACGCTGCCAAAAAAGCCAATCCGGATAACAAAATTTTCGGTTTTATCCTGGGACCGGATGGAATTATTGAAAATGAGGCTAAAGAACTGACACAAGAACTAGTGGACCGATATAGAAACCTTGGTGGTTTTTCCATGATTAAAACCGGTCGGACCAAAATCGACACCCCGGAAAAAATGGCCCTCTCCAAACAAACCTGTAAAGATCTGAATCTGGATGCACTGGTAATTGTCGGAGGAGATGACTCCAATACCAACGCGGCATTCCTCGCGCAAGAAATGAAAAAGGACGGTGTCCAGGTAATCGGTGTTCCAAAAACAATTGATGGTGATATCCAGGTCAGGGATTCAAAAGGAAAAGTTTTGTGTGCCATGTCTTTTGGTTTCCATACTGCCGCGCGTTCCTTTGCGAAAGAGATCAGCAATTTATGCAATGACTGCAGCTCTGATGTAAAATACTGGCACATCTGTAA
>PNOB01000460.1 GCA_013824585.1 Desulfobacterium sp.
AGAAAAAAAATATAAACCCAATATTGATATTTTTGGACCCTTGATTGTGATTTACACCTCCGGAACGACCGGACTGCCAAAAGGAGTTCCCTGTTCCCATGCCAAGTGTTTTGGCGCGGGCATGATTACCCGAAAGCGCATTGGATTGAAATCCAGTGATCGCGGCTATATCTGCATGCCCTTGTTTCATTCCAATTCCATTCTTCTGGGAATCATGCCGCTGGTTGTAACCGGCGGCAGTTTTCTGCTGAAACGGAAATTCAGCGCCAGTGCTTTTGAGGGTGATATCCTGGAACATGGAGTTACCTATATGAATTATGTGGGGCAGCCGATCCATTACATCCTGTCCGCCCTGGAACGGAAATACGGCAGCGGCGAAGAGGTTACCAAAGCCCTGGCCTGTCATCCCGGGAACCGGTTCAGGATTGCACATGGCAACGGCGCTCTTCCTGTGGATCGCAGGAAGCTGATTCAATATCTGGGGATGACGCATATCTATGAGCTTTACGGTTCCACCGAGGCTCCGATCACGACGGTTGTGCAGCCGGGGGACCCTCCTGACAGTGTCGGAGAGGTTCCGTCAAATCAGATCGTGATCCTGAATGAACAGGATGAAATCTGTCCGCCAGGAGTCTCTGACAGCGCAGGAAATCTCTTGAATTATCATGAGGCTGTGGGTGAAATTGCACGGAAGATGAATGAGGATAATGTTTTCTTTGACGGGTATTTTCAAAACCCCTCTGCCACGGAAAAAAAGTTTAGAAACGGTTATTTCCGTTCCGGCGATCTCGGACATATCCGGATTGTCGATCATAAGCGCTATCTGTATTTCAATGGCCGGACAGATGACTGGATCCGGAAGGATGGTGAAAATTTTTCTGCGGAGAATGTCGCCCAGGCTGTTCTCAATCTGGCTGAAGTTCAGCAGGTAGCAGCCTATGGCGTGCCTTGCGATGTGGCAGACGAGAAGGTGATGGTGGCGGTCCAACTGAACGGGCCTTTTGATCCAAAACAGATCCATGATGAATTGATCGGGCAGCAGAAGCAGGGAGGAATGGATCCAAAGTGGATGCCGGATTTTATCCGTGTGCTGGATGATTTCACAGTGACCCAGACCCACAAAATTGTCATACGTCCGCTGAAACAGCAGCATTTTCACGTTGAACGATATCCGGATATGAATGTCTACTACAGACAGCGGGGAGACACTACCTATCATCAACTGACGTCAGCGGCGTTCACGGCCATCAAAGAAGAGTTTAGAAAGAACGGAAGGCTGAATCTGCTGGAACATAATTAGTGGTTCCCGCTCCACTCGAACCTGTAGCATTGTTTCGCCTGAAAATGTAATTACAGGGATTCCGTACCCGATACTTTTTGAATCCTGCAAATCATTTATCTGTAGGGGCAATCCCTTGTGGTTGCCCGTATTGCCTTTATGACCGGCATGTAATTCCGCTCCATGAATAATTTTAAGACTGCGTCGTTCAAACTCATGGATAAGGGCTCGTAAGGAAAAAACAGAATGGCAGGATTGAAATGAATGATCACATCTTGTCCGGACTGCTTCCGGCAAAAACAGCCGGTGATGTAAACTGTTTTTTCCAAACGATCCTTAATCCATTCAAACAGTGAACGACTCAGCTTTAAAATCATTCATTCCGCTCAACTCGAATCTGTATCATTGTTGCATTTGAACATGTAATTCAGGGAAATACGCAATCAGATAAAGCCTTGGTCGAAAAGCATGCGGTGAGGTTTTTTTTCTCAAGTATCTTGTCCGGCATTTTCAGGATGCCATTTTATCAGTAATTTTCGTTGATTGACAGCGCAGTCACGAAGATAAAGATTGATCAGGCTCTGGTACGGGATACCGGTTTCCTCTGACACGGATTTGAAATAGGAAACAGTGTCTCTGTCGAGCCGTATTGTTACAGGTTGTTTCAGATGCTTGATATAAGGGTTTTTGCGTCCTTTCATTTTTGAAAAATCATAATGGTCTCTCATTTTTTAAGCCTCCAATATTCATCTTCTTCATTCTGATCCGCCTTTCTTGCCGATATAATTCTGACAACTGTTTCACTCTCCCGAAAACAATGGCAGACAACGAGGATACGAAGTTTAAAACTGATTCCGAGCAGGATGAAACGGTCTTCAGACTCTGAATGATCAGGATCAAAATATTGTATGGCATTTTCATCATAGAAGACAGTGCGTGCCTCATCGAAAGAAACACCATGCTTTTTGATATTGGTCTTTTCCTTCTGTTTATCCCATTCAAATCGCAATTCATTCATATGTACATTGTACTTATATTAAGGTTCATGTCAAGAAGCAAGTTGGAGGCGGATAGTCAGTTTAGAGTAAGAACGAAACGTCCAGAATGTGCCGTATGAAGATTCAGTTGTTTATTTATTGCAAATCATTATTGCATTTGTAGGGGCAATCCCTTGTGGTTACCCGTATTTCTTGTGGTTGCCCGTATTGCTTTTTAAGGCGAATCTTAATTTCATTGAGGCCAACCTTATGACCGGTATGTAATCCGCTCCA
>PNOB01000461.1 GCA_013824585.1 Desulfobacterium sp.
AGCAAGCATATTCAAAGATAAAGAGGGATTCTGTGAAATCAGATCAACAAACGCCACCCGGGGGAAAAACAGCAATCGACTCTTTTGTATCGACACGGCATTTGCCGGATAATTTTCCCCCATGAACACAGGAACCTCTCCAAAAACCTCCCCTGGTCCAAAAATATGAAGAATTTGTTCTTTCCCTTCCACAGAGACCTTAAATATTTTGACCATACCTTGGGATACTACAAAAAAACCAGCCCCCTCATCCCCTTCTGAAAATATGGTTTCCCCTTTACCGAACTCCTTTTCAACGATAATATTCTGTATCGATTCTAACTGGTCTTGTGGAAGTCCCGCGAACAGAAGACTTTCAACAATCGTATTATGGAAATGTTTCATATATCCTCCTGTTGAACAAAGAGTTATCATCCGGATCTGCTCCAAGTCAAGACATGCATCACCATCTCGTTGATATTAATTTCCTTTATCATCCTCAATTCAGTTGTAAACTGCACCCAATTGGATTATAATCGGCACAATAAATGACTTGATATCCATCCTTTTTCCATAATATTAAAAATAATTTCAAAACTTTATAAACACCTTTTCACTTCCAACGATCTGTATTGAGCGGATTGAAAAATATGAATATAAATAACTCGGGAAAAATATTGATTGTTGATGATGATCCAGGGGTTCGCTCAAGTCTCCATTTATTTCTGGAGGACAACCAGTATGAAGTATTCGAGGCGGTTGACGGCAATTCCGGTCTTGCCATGTTCAGACTGGAAAAACCGGACGTCCTCATCCTGGATCTGCGTATGCCCCAAACAGACGGGCTTGAAGTTCTCCGGCAGGTTACAGTGGAAGATCCCGACCTTCCTGTTATTGTTCTTTCAGGGGCAGGTGTAATGAACGATGCTGTCTCAGCGCTGAGACTCGGAGCATGGGATTTTTTGCAGAAACCGATCGAAGATTTATCGGTCATCCATCACACGATCAATAAAGCCCTTGAAAAAGTCCGCCTGATTCAAGAAAACCGAAAATACCAGACCCATCTTGAAGAGGAAGTAAAAAAGCGAACCCAGGAATTGCGCCTCATGAATGAAGAATTGGAGAAACGGGTTTCCGATCGTACTACAGAACTCCAGAGAATCAATGCAGAGCTAATAAAAGCAAAAGAAGCTGCGGATGAAGCCGCAAAAGCCAAAAGCATATTTTTAGCCAATATGAGTCATGAAATCCGAACCCCATTAAACGGTGTTATCGGAATGATCGATCTCCTTAATGATACCAAGCTGACTCAGGAGCAGGCCGAATTCACCCAGTTGATCCATTCCAGTGCTGAATCTTTACTGGTTGTCGTTAATGACATACTGGATTTTTCTAAAATCGAATCCGGCAAACTGGTGCTTGAATCCATTCATTTTGATCTCCGGGTAACCCTGGAAATGCTGAGTGATATTATGGCATTAAAGGCTAAAGAAAAAGGAGTTGAATTCACATGTCTCATCAACGAAAACGTTCCAACACTGTTGAATGGTGACCCTGGAAAACTTCGGCAGATACTGACCAACCTTGCCGGAAATGCCGTAAAGTTCGTTGAAAAAGGAGATGTTTCAATCTGTGTATCGGTAAAAGAAGAGCATGATGACCTTATCAAACTGCTGTTTGAAATCCATGATACCGGTATCGGCATTCCCAAAAACAGCCTTGACAGCTTGTTTCAATCATTTTCACAGGTCGATGCCTCAACCAGCAGAAAATATGGTGGTACAGGGCTTGGATTGGTGATCTCAAAACAGATTGTAGAAAACATGGGAGGTGAAATCGGGGTTGAAAGCGAACTGGATAAAGGATCAACATTCTGGTTTACCGTTTGTTTGAAAAAACAGAAAAAATCAAAAACAGATTCTGTGGATGTTCCAGCAACAATAAAAGGAACCCGGATCCTTGTTGTAGACGATAACCCCTTAAACAGATTGATCGTAACCAACTTCTTCCATTCCTGGGAATGTTTTTACGGTGAAGCGGACAGCGGACAGCAAGCGCTTTCCATGCTCATAAATGCAAAAGAAGCCGGACAGCCTTTTCAAATTCTTATGACCGAAATGCAGCTGCCCGACATGACGGGCGCTGCTCTCGGAGAAAAAATAATGAGCCATGAAAAGCTTCGTGATTGTATTTTGATCATGCTGACTTCCATTGGACAACGAGGAGATGCTTCCAGAATCAGCAGCCTGGGTTTTTCCGGGTTTCTGTCCAAACCAGTAAAAAAAGACCATCTTTTGAACTGTATAAAAACTGTTTTAACCACACCTGCATGTCCCGGAAAACCGACCCCGAAAACATTTGTTACAAAATACACCATCGAAGAAAACATCCAGACAGATCTCCGGCATGAACATCAATTGAAAATTCTTCTGGTCGAAGATAACATGGTAAATCAGAAGGTGGCGAAAACCATGCTGAAAAAATCAGGGCATTCTGTTGAAATTGCAAACAACGGTAAAGAAGCAGTCGAATTGTTCTTAAAACAAACATTTGATCTGATCCTCATGGATA
>PNOB01000462.1 GCA_013824585.1 Desulfobacterium sp.
CAAATTCAAACTTCCAAAAGGCAAAAGCAGTGATGCTTTTTCAATCTTCACAATCCCGCTATCCATATGGCAACAGAGTTCTGCCTGATCAAACCGGGTTCCCACGATATCTCCATCCAGACACTTTGCTACCATATCAATGCGGGGGTTTGCCAGAGAACCCTTTATGGATCCTTTAGCGGAAATGATTCCATGGGCTTCAGTATATATTGAAAAAGTCCTCAGAATATCCTTGATTTCTCCATCAATCTCAATTTCCAGTTCAGGCCGGAATTGATGAAAAACATCTACAAAACTTCCACTTGCTTTTACCTGGCTTCCATTTTTTGTTATCAATTTGATTGAAAGAGGTGACAATTGGTTTTGAGAAAGTCTGGTTTTCAAACTGACCGAATCGAGCTGAGATTGAATACTTTCAAAAAAGATCTCTCCTCCGGAAAGTTCAACAGAAATCCTGGCCTCTTGTTTCAACAAATCGGCTTTTTCTACTTCTATCCCTATTTTCGGCAATAATATCCTGGTATCGGAACCGGATTGGTATTGCAGTTCTCCTTCTCGTAGAATGGCATTCTTAATTTTCACATTTATTGGAAATCCCGGTACTGAAGTGCCTTCAGATGAGTCTCCATCTTTAATCAGGCTCTTTATCAGATTCAGTTTGCCAGTCTCATCTTCATGTAGTTGTACTTTTGGCTTATTGAATACGATTGTCTCAAAGTTCAGGATTCCGAGTGGAATGTCTGCCCAGGATATCTTCAAAAAAAGATGTGGTAAAAAAATTACATCTTTTCCATCCAGATCCTTCAACCATAAATTCTCTATTTCAATCGATCCTGAAAAAATGGAAATTTTATGTTTTTTCCATATTACAGTACCAGGGATGCCTTTATTAATTTCAGACTGAATCATTTGTCTGGCATAATCTGTATGAAAAAAATATAAAGCCGCAAAAAGAGAAAAGAATATAAAACTCCCCGACAGGATACAGCCAATCAATATGGTTTTCACCGCTTTCCCCAAAATAAACCTGCTATCATGTGTACACGTTTCAAAGGTTTCCCGATAAATCGAACCCTCTTTGCAGTATCTTACATTAAAACATCGGTAAAAAAAATGCCTCAATTTTGATATTTGTCATAAACGTTCAAAATACCATATATTGATAAAAAAATTGACATGATACAATATATTGTGATATTGCCCTTATCAAAATAATCATCAAAGAGGTGCAACATGGTCACTACAGACGAACTCAGGGTCTTAAATCACATCATTGAGGATATGGAAGATCATCCGGAATGCATTCAGCTTTCTCCGGTAGAGATGGATAAAATACTGGAAGAGTATGATCAAATCAGCATCCGGGAACGATACTTTTTCAATGTGCCTCAATTTTAATCGATTTTTTTTCGAACCGGTTTTTTATTTTGTTTCCAAACAGCTGAAAATATCTTTCAGGTATGCAAGGCTAAGCCAAAGGTCCTTCTCCTCATGAGGCTCCAATGTAATTATGGGCAGTGTTTTTCTTTTTCTTAAAAAAACCGTTAACGGAGAAAAATCGATCCCTCCCATTCCCATTGGAAGATGTTCATCTCTTTCACCATGATTGTCATGCAAATGAAGCTGGCCCACATAAGGCCCGAGAACATTCACCCAGGATGAAAACGGAGTCTTTCCGAAAACAGCCTGATGGCCCATATCCAGACAAAAGCCGACCTGATATTGTTGCAGCCTCTCAAAAAAAGGCAACATTTCATCTGGCAGGTGCTCGTAAACATTCTCAAGCATGAGTATAGATCCGGCCTTCTGGAGCTCTTCACCAAACCATTTCCACATTTCCATACTTTGCTCAAACCATGACTCCTTGATATACGCATATCGATCTTCCTCATATCCCAAATGACAGACCACTGATTTTGGTTTGAGTATCGGAACAAGTTTCAAGACCTGTTCAAAGCGATAACGGGTAATTTCCCGTATCCCTGGATCAGGCGAACCAGGAGACAAATCAAGAAATGGGCCATGAACTGTTATGTACCGTTTGTTCCGGTGAAAAGGAAGGACAACCTCCTTTATCTCCGGAATGGAAAAATTTTCCAACGTATCGGCATCAAGACCGATTTCCGGATTCAATCCAATTTTAATAAAAAGGTCAGAATAGGTTTCATACAACATTCTGAAGGGGATATTTACCTGCACAGCATCAATTATTTTTCGATCAATGTTCATCCCATAGATTCCCATATGAAAAAAGTTTATTCAGAAGAGCCAATTTCAAAACTACTAAAAAGCGTCACACCGGCGAAAGTCAGTGCCCAGAAAAGAGCCGAAAATACTGGATTCCGGTTTTCGCCGGAACTACAACAACAGACTTTTGAAATTGGCTCAGAATAATATAAACAACAGCCGATTTTTCACGATACGGTTCAACAACACCACAAATAAGTCAAGAGATAAATAAATGCGATTATCATTGCTGCTTGCAAATGCAACGTTTGACCTTCTTTCATCTCACAACTGTGACAAAAAAATGATTGCCGATTTTCCA
>PNOB01000463.1 GCA_013824585.1 Desulfobacterium sp.
CGGTGGTCAGGGTGGAATGTCACCTCATAATTGGAATCCGCTAACCAGCATATGATCTCGAAGGTTCTTTTTTGAATTGTTTTGGGAAATTGGGGTTTTGCACGAAGTATTTCAATTTTTTCCATCAATTCATTATAGGTGAATTCTTCCGGCAGTTGATTGAGGATATGAGTGGATATCTCATTGCCTGCCCCCATTTCATCAATCTTGCGCCGGAAAACAGAGCTTTTGTAAACCGGGTCCAATTGAAGATCCGGCGTTTCCACAAAATCACTAACTGGGTCGAAATGGAACCGGTTGAGCCGGTCAAGGACGCCGCTGCGAAAGACAATTGACGAAATATGGCCTTCGCCGGTCGCCCGCAGGCTCATGACAAAGCGCAAGCTGCCTTTGTCGATATTGCGCTGATCCGGATGGGGAACGATGGAAGGGTTGAAAAGCGCGGCTGATTCAATCGAGTACTCCTTTGTAAAGTAAGCTCCGATTAGGTTTTTTTGAACATCACTGAGCATTGTATCGCGGGGAAGATGTTTTTTCACCTCATTAAAGTGCCGCTTAAAAATATGTCCGATCTCTTCATGTCTTCCGGAAAAGTCAGTCATTATCCGCGACATTAGATTTTCAGCCTGTGTAACTGGCAGACTCAGTATCCGCTGAATGATTTTATGGATGCGATAATTTTTATCCGGAAGATGAAGCTGGGTGATCACCCGTGATGTATCTCCTACGATCCTATTTGCTTTTCTTTTCACTTTCAGTTTTTGGTGTTTTTCGGCTTGCATGTCTTTATGTCCTTATCGTTTATTGGATTTCTTTTGCAGTCCTGCGGTCATCCGGTAATGATCATCTACAGCGCAGGCCGGGGATTCGATAGGCAGAGCGCTACCAGTTCTTCGATATTGGCCGTGCCCGCGCACATGACTGTGTCAGCGCCGCCCCAGTAGATTTTTACTGTTCCATCATCTTCCGGAACCGCGCCGCAGGTGAAGACGACATTGGGTACATAGCCGTTTACTTCCCACGCATCCTCGGGTTGCAATATCCATTGATCGGAAACGCCGATGATGTTGGCTGGATCAGCAAGGTCATGCAGGGCAGCGCCGAGCCGATAGACTGTTCCGGACATGGTTTTGAAAACGCCATGGTAAATGTGCAGCCAACCCTTGCTGGTTTTAAAGGGCGGAGCACCGGGCCCGATTTTCATCTCATCCCAATGATAGGCCAAAGGTTTCATGATCACCCGTGAATCGCCCCAGTGGACAAGATCAGGAGAATAGGAAATCCAGATCGACCAGGGCGAAATTTCGGAATGGGGTCGGTCCAGACGCACATACCGGTTGCCGAATTTTTCAGGAAAGATGACAACATTGCGCAGATCAGCCTGGGTGATCAATGCAATCCGTTCCACTATTTCAAATCCCGGGTGCGCGCCAGTGCGATCCGCACTCCGTGGCGGGAATAAGCGCTATACGTGAGCAAGTATTCGTTTTCCACCGGAGAAATCCGCAAGTCTTCAACGCCGAAGGTTTCATATTCCGCAAAAATACCATCTGTTGAAGGGATCAGAAAGGGTTTGGGATGCACCGTAAATGCATAACCATCTGTACTGTCAGCCCTTCCGATGATCGAGCGTCCATTCAACAAATGTGATCTGAAAAGCATAATGTAACGATCATTGTGTTTGACGATGCCTGCATTGTGAACTGTCGCGACCGGATACGGCACATCTTTTTTCGTCAGTATAGGGTTTTTTTTAAAACGGGTTATGATTGGATCATTATTTTTCATCGTTTTCTGTCCTGTAAAATCATTTTATAGGCTTGTATGTATTCATCGATCATGCGGTCTACTGTGAAATGCAGCTCAACATGGCGACGACAGGATGCGCGGTCCATCTCCTTTATACGAGCAACTGCCTCAACAGCCTGATCCACGGTGTTGACCAAAAAACCACTTTTGCCGTTTTCGATCAGTTCCGGCATACTGCCCCGATTAAAAGCGATCACGGGCGTGCCGCAGGCCATGGATTCGATCACGGACAGGCCAAAAGGCTCATCAAACTGTATGGGGTGTAATAGCGCACAGGCTTTCCCGAGCAGGCGGTTGCGCTCAACAGGCCCGACGCTGCCGACATACGTCACCTTGTCGTTGTCGATGTGCGGAGCGACATATTGGTCGAAGTACGCATGGTCCTGGATGATGCCCGCCAGGATCAGCTTTTTGCCGCATGCCCTGGCGATTTCAAGGGCTTCCCGGGGCCCCTTGTCATGATGAATGCGACCGAAAAAAAGCAGGGTATCGTCATCCGGGACAGGCTGAAAATCAAACTGCTTGATATCAATGCCGTGGTGAATGGTTTTGATATAATCCAGATCTGGTGACCGGTCTGCATTGCTGATCGAAACATAGAATGTTTTGCCATTGTATTTTTTGTAAACCGGCAGGATCCCGGGCGAGGAAAAGCCGTGAATGGTGGTCACGACCGGCGTGGCGGTCAGGCTGCTATAGGTCAGCGGCAAGAAATCAAAATGGTTGTGGATAATGTC
>PNOB01000464.1 GCA_013824585.1 Desulfobacterium sp.
CAAGGGGAAATGTCGTGGGGGCGATCGAATCGCTTCGGGATATTACGATTACCAAACGATCCGAACAGGAACGTGAGCGGCTTATCGTCGAGCTGCAAAGTGCGCTCGCCAAGGTTCGAACACTCAGCGGACTGCTTCCGATCTGTGCCTCCTGTAAAAACATTCGTGACGACAAAGGCTATTGGAATCAAATCGAAACATACATCAGCAATCATTCAGAAATCGCCTTCAGTCATGGTTTATGCCCAGGATGCATGGATAAACTATATGGAAATCAGGACTGGTATAAAAAGAAAAGGAACAAAGCGGGCGATCAAGAGCAAACCTGACCCATCACCAATTATTGTGAAAACAGCTACTCCAGGTCACATATGATGCATGAAATTCGTCGGACTCAATCCTGCATCCAGGTTCAACTGGATGCAGAGGCTCGCCTCAATATTCCTGCGAAAGCCGGATTCCAGTATCTTCATTTACTTTTCTGAATTCCGGCTTTTCGCTTCGTTCCGGATAAAATATAACTGGTTAATGTAGATGACATCTCTTCAGAAGAAGGAGCATCATTCTGCTGGATTGGTTACACACCAAGCCATTCCAAAGCTTGTTCAATAGTAATGGTTATTTTTGTACTCCCCCACCAGTTAAGGGCGACTTTTTCTATAGATTGTATTGATAAAACATGTTGTTTCGGGAGTACAATAGCGATCTGGATTGGACGACTTTTAGCATCCATAATTTCATTACCAAACTCATACCGATTTATGATCAGGTCGCTCTCGAAAGATCGACAATCGAGAAGAATTTTCCACAGGTCATTCTTTTTGCTTTCAACAATGACCTGTCGAAAAGACTGTTTTGCTTCCTCAGTAGTGAAATTCCCACAGATTTCAACATGAAGGTATTTTTTGGCTGGTTGAATTTTAATTTTTTGTGTCATTTTTTTAATCTTGTTTTTGAAGTATCTCAAATAGAAAATGAAATGATAGAAAGCGCTTTTCAGATATCTTTTTATATCCGAGGTTCGATTGTATGTCAAGAAATTGAAATACATGGCATATGCAATATTATTGACACTCAAGCGACTTTCGCATATAATCACCCCCATGCTTTGTCCCATGATGCGGTCATGCACTTGGCCGATGCAATGAAGCGGGCAAGATTCATCTCAAACCCGACAGAACCCGTGAAGCCATGGCCGAGACCAAAGCGTTCAAAGGCATAACCGGCGAGATCACCTTTGACGAAAACAATAATCCCATCAACAAACCAGTGGTCATCCTGAAGTTTAAAAATGGAGCGACCATATACGTGAAGACGATAAAACCATAAAATTTTTAAAGGAGGCAATGACGAGGAAATGACAAGGAAATCCCTTCTGTTTATGACATGCCTGATGCTGACAGTCCCGGTGTTGTTTCCACAGTTGATCCATGCTGCCGATACCATCAAAGTAGCAGCTATCTTTGCCAAGAGCGGCGAAGCGGCAAAGCCGAACACTATGGTTTTTTATGGTCTCCGTTTCGCAGTGGATGAAATCAATAAAAAAGGCGGTCTGCTGGGAAAGACTGTGGAGCTGATCGAAATCGACAACCAGAGCACGGCGCTTGGCTCCAGGGCCGCGGCGGAAAAGGCAGTGAAAGAAAATGTGACTGCGGTTATCGGCGGATCGCGCAGTTCCTATGCCCTGGCTATGGCTCCTGTGCTCCAGGCTGCGCACATTCCCATGATTTCTCCTACTGCCACCATCCCCGAACTCACCCGAACGGGAGATTACATTTTCAGGGCATGCTTTATCGATGATTTCCAGGGCATGGTCATGGCTGCTTTTGCCATTCGGGAACTCAATGCCAGAACCGCGGTTGTACTTACCAATACCGGCAACAAATACAGTATGGGCCTTGCCAAGGTGTTCATTGATCAGTACCGGAAAACCGGCGGCGAAATCCTCATGGAAGGAGAGTACCTCGAGGGTGTCACCGATTTCCGCAAGCTGCTGGAACAGGTGCGACGGCTCGACCCCAAGGTCGTTTTTATTCCGGGCTACGGCCAGGACACCGGGCTTATCATGAAAACAGCTGGAGAACTGGGCATCAAGCTTCACTATCTGGGCGGTGACGGCTGGGGCGAAGAACTCCTTTATCAATATGCCGGCAATGCTGCCGAGGGAAGCTATACCTGCTCCAACTGGAACAAAAACAGCCAGGACAAAGCAAGCCGAAGGTTTGTTGAGACCTTTGAAAAAGCTTACGGCAGGATCCTCTCTTTTGCCGTTCCCCTGACTTATGATTCATTCATGCTGCTGGCGGATGCCATTACGCGGGAGAATTCCATCGACCCTTCAAAAATCAGGGATGCCCTAGCCGCAACCAAGGGATTTACAGGTATCACCGGAGAAATCTCCTTTGATGAAAACCGAAACCCCATAAACAAACCGGCCGTCATCCTGAAATATGAAAAAGGCGCCACGGTATATGTCAAGACAATCCAGCCCTGATATGAGCAGCAAATATAAATGGATACCCTCAGCCTATGAAACGAACATTG
>PNOB01000465.1 GCA_013824585.1 Desulfobacterium sp.
CTAAGGCGGCATTTGAAAGACGCATGGAAAAACTGAAATCAGAAGAGCCAATTTCAAAACGATTAAAAAGCGTCACTCCGGCGAAAGTCGGTGCCCAGAAAAGAACCGAAAATACTGGATAGCGCTACGGTTGCGCCTGGCGGCTTGGAAAACTGCACTGCGTGTCTAGTTTTCGCCGGAACTACAACAACAGACTTTTGAAATTGGCTCAGAATCGTGAACAAACGGGAGAGCGAACGATGAAATGGATTACCCGGAAAAATATTGGAATCGACCGGATGGCCTGCTCCTGGCTTATCAAAAAGCATGTGGACCCATCAGCCGAATTTGTTTTTATCGAAAAAGGCTCCGATTACAAGGAAATGGAAGGCATTCCCTTTGATATTCCAGGTGCGGCCCTCAGCCACAAGCGGGGAAAATGCACATTCTGCACCATCCTCAAGGAATATGCATTAAACGACAAGATTCTTGACCGGATAGCTGAGATCGTCAATTCGGCGGACACCATCGACGACCTTCTTCCCCCTCCTGAAGCAGCTGGTTTCGATCTTATTTGCAGGGGTATATCCCGTTTTTTAAACGATGATTCCAAGGTGGTGGAACAGGCTTGTTTAATTTTTGAATCCGTTTACCTTCATCTTGTTGAGCTCAACAAATAAGTTCGTATGACAAATTCCTTCGCTAAACCGTTTCGGAGAAAATAATACCGGTCAATTCTTTCATTCTTTCCTGAAGTGAAACCAGTTCCTCAGGCGGAATCTGCCGGATCACCTCGTTGGTTTCCCGATTGGTAATGGTAACCACCACCCGATCCGTATCTGTATTCACACGGAATCCGATGCTTGTTTTCAATACATCCATGTAATTTTCCAGTGACTTTACAATCTCCTCGGTTTCACGGGCTGAAATCGGTTTTCCACCGGATTTTCCCTCACGGATTCCGGCTTGTCTTTTTGAATCCTCTCCTGAAACATATTGGGTGTCATTTGGAATTGATGTGTTTTTGACTTCTACTGCATTCACATCCATAACTACCTCCTTTGCGAATTGCCCTTCTTTTCATTGGTTCTCAGCCAGTCAGGGAGATCCGGAAATGCAAGCACCTCCATACCCCCTGAGCGCTTTCTTTCCCTGCTGCATCTGTCTTTTCTGATGGATCAGTTTTTGCCGGTATTCTGCGGTCAGACTGGCGATACATTTTTCTTTACAGATGATTTTTTCCAGCCTTGACCTGCACTCCTTGTTTTCCAGATTATCGTTATCTGTATTCCAGGTTTTGATATGAAATCTGAGCTGATTCTTAAGATCCTCAAAAGTCCTGGATCTTTGGAAATTAAGGACTCTCAAGTCCGGGTTCTGATTCCCGGAATCTGAAATTGCTTGCAGATGTTGGGACTGCATGGCATCATACTGATCCAGAGCTTGCAACAATTTCTTGAGCGAAAATGTCATAACCATCCCCTTTACACAGATATCGATGTGCTTTTTCCATTGTACGAACCATAGTTATTAGTTGATCTGCCTGAGTACCTGGTATTGGATATCGGTTCTTCTTGCGGCTTGTTCTCCACAAAAGGTATGGTGACCTCTTTTCTATCCTGCATCCCCATTACATTCTTTTCCCAGATCTCCTTCAGCCTGGCGATATAGGAATACGACCGATCCAGTATTTTAACATCATTATGGATAGATACCTTTGGCAACTCCACCAGGATGGCCGTATACAACCCTCTCAGAAATTCAACGGAATCATCCTGAATACTGGTATCCAGGCAGGCGTTCAGTTCCGAAACAATGGCGATAACCCTACCTAAATTTTCTCCCCTTTTCTGAACATCCCCCTGCTCAATCCCCTCTTTTGCGATTCGAATATGTTTTAAAGCCCCGTCATACAACATCAGAATAAGCCGTTTCGGATCCATGCCTTCAAAATGGGTACTTCGATACGTATCATATCCGGTAAATGCTGCCATTCGTTGTCTCCTTTTTTGCCTTATTAAAAATAGATTACGATCAGTTTTTATTGCCGGAAGATTCAGCGCTGTTAAAAACACTGGTGAGATAATTTGCCTGTGCATTTATCTGCCCAATATACATATCCAGCTCCACAAAACGCCGGCCAAGAAGATCATATCGCTTATCCAGACGGGCTGTGGACTCCTCAATATCTTTCTCTAACTGAGAAAGCTCATTGTTAGAAAAATCCGTTTCCGTCTGAACCACACCGGTGGAACTGGTCAGATTCCGTAACTTTTCATTTAAAATATCCCCCAATCCAAGACGGCCGGTGTCTTCATCTGTAATAAAAAAACCTGCCAACTCATCACGGTTTGCTGCGATCGCGGTGTCCAGGGCTTCTTCATCAATTGTGATGGTTCCATCCCGGTTGATCTCTACACCCAGATCAAACAGACTTTTAATATTTGTATTGGTCTGGATCATGGTGCTCAAAATGCTGTTCAACTCATTCGGCAATCCTTTGATACCATAAGAGGTTGCAAGAAGCCCCCACTCTTCCGTTTCCGCATCATATCCGCTAT
>PNOB01000466.1 GCA_013824585.1 Desulfobacterium sp.
CAGCTTGATCTCGTGATTACCAGTTATTCCATTGCCCAGCGGTACGAATGGCTGGGCGACTACTGCTGGAACTACCTGATACTGGACGAAGCCCAGGCCATCAAGAACCCGGGAACCAAACAGACACGGGCAGTAAAAAAACTCAAATCCCTGAACAGAATCATCATGACCGGAACGCCTGTGGAAAACAGGATTTCTGATCTGTGGTCTCTTTTTGACTTTTTAAATCCCGGGCTTCTGGGAAATCAAAAGGAGTTTGGTGCATTTTCAAAAAAACTGAAAAATCATCCAAAAGGATACAGCCGCCTGAGAAAGATTGTATCCCCCTATATCCTTCGCAGGCTCAAAACCGACAAGTCGGTTATCTCGGATCTGCCGGATAAGGTGGAGATGAAAAGTTTTGCGGATTTAAGCAAAAAACAGATTGTTCTGTACCAAGGATTTGTGTCGGATCTTGAAAAACAGATCGAAGAATCCGATGGTATTCAACGAAAAGGACTAGTTCTATCCTCCCTGATGAAACTAAAGCAGCTTTGCAATCATCCGGATCATCTCACCGGCACCGGAGAATACAAAGAATCGGATAGTGGAAAGTTTCAACGGCTGCGTGAGATCTGTGAAACCATTTATGAAAAACGGGAACGGGTACTCGTGTTTACCCAGTTCAGGGAAATAACGGAACCCATAAGGTTTTTTCTGGAAACCATTTTCAATCACAGGGGGCTTGTAATTCACGGCAGTGTTGCCGCAGGAAATCGAAAAAAAATTATTGACATCTTTCAGGCTGAAACCTACTGTCCGTTCATGGTACTTACCCTGAAAGCCGGCGGAGTCGGGCTCAATCTGACAAAGGCCAATCATGTGATTCATTTTGACCGATGGTGGAATCCGGCAGTTGAAAACCAGGCAACAGATCGGGCTTTTCGAATCGGCCAGGATAAAAAGGTGATTGTGCACAAGTTTATCACCCGGGGAACCATTGAAGAAAAAATTGACAAGATGCTTGATGACAAAAAAGAACTGGCGGATCAGGTCGTTTCCCAATCCGGTGAAACCCTGATTACGGAAATGGACAATAAACAACTGATGAATCTGTTCCGGTTGAGTTTATAGGAGGAGCAATGAGTTATTATTACGGATTTCCCCAATATATTTCTGTAGGAGAAAAAAAAGCCAAGGCAGAAAGAAAACTGAAACAGCTAAAGAAAAAAAATCCCGATATTCAACCCATTGTCTTAGAAGGAAGTGCGATAGCCAAAACCTGGTGGGGCAAAGAGTGGAATAAGAATCTGGAACGATACGCTGACTACAGCAATCGGATCGGCCGTGGCAGAAGTTACGTTCGTCACGGTGCAGTACTGGATTTGAAAATTAAACCCGGTCAGGTTGAAGCACTGGTGCAGGGTTCCCGTTCCAACCCCTACTCTGTTAAAATTTCAATCGAGCCGATTCCCAAAAAGAACTGGGATGACATCAAACAAAGCTGCAAGGGCAAGATGGACAGTCTCAAAAAACTGATTGCCGGAGAATTCCCGAAAACACTGGGTGCAGTATTTACACAGGAAGGTGACGGTCTGTTTCCGGTTCCCAAAGAGATCCATTTTCAATGCAGTTGCCCGGACTGGGCATCCATGTGCAAGCACGTTGCTGCCACGCTTTACGGGGTTGGAGCAAGACTGGATCAGGACCCCAATCTCTTTTTTGTGTTAAGAAAGGTTGATATCAACGACCTGATCACAGAAACCGTGAAAGAGAGCAAAAAAGATCTTTTATCAAAAGCCAAAAAGAAAACCTCGCGTGTCATTGAAGATGAATCCGCGCTTTCAGATATGTTTGGAATCGATTTGGGAGAAGAAGATACACCCGGTATAGTAAAAGATTCTGCTCCCAAAAAGAAAAAAACCGTTCCCGGAAAAAAGGCCATCCGGAAAACGGTTTCAGACATCCCTGAAAAAAGAAAAAACAGTAAACTCATAGGTTCAGCAAAGATCGAGAAAATCATCCGCAGCCACAAGAAAGGCATCTCCATTTCCGAACTGATCGAAACATCCGGCATGGAAGCGAAAAAAGTGAGGAATATTATGTTTCAACTGAAAAAACTGAAAAAGATTGAATCCATCGCCCGTGGCATATACCAATGGGCTAAATAAAAAGGGGTACCGACTCATAAATCCCCCTCGATAGGTGCCTACTTATAATCCCCCTTGTATGGGGGAATTGGTAAAAACATGTGGCATAATTTTCCGCAGCGCCGGAGCGCTTCGAAGCAAACCCGCGGCACTGAGGTCTTCATCAATGTCCGGCCAGTGAAAAATGATATATGAATTTGATCAGAATTTTTCTTCAACTGTAATTTATTGAAGTCATACCTCACAACCGAAATAGATAAAAAAAGAGCCAATTTCAAAACGATTAAAAAGCGTCACACCGGCGAAAATCGGTGCCCAGAAAATAGTCGAA
Source organism: Desulfobacterium sp. (assembly GCA_013824585.1). Classification (GTDB taxonomy): domain Bacteria; phylum Desulfobacterota; class Desulfobacteria; order Desulfobacterales; family SURF-7; genus QZKS01. The sequence continues at coordinate 2,461 of PNOB01000466.1, forward strand.
AATACTGGATAGCGCTACGGTTGCGCCTGACGGCTTGAAAAACAGCACTGCGTGTCTAGTTTTCGCCGGAACTAC
>PNOB01000467.1 GCA_013824585.1 Desulfobacterium sp.
ATCCTGCGATTTCTAGACAGAAGCACCTACTCTTTCGAAGCCAGAATAAAATTGAGCCGGCTGCTGAAAGCGGTTCATGGGGCGGATATTGCCTATATCCTGAATATCTATAACTATATGTCACCGAGTATCATCCACACGTTGAAACGTCATCGGATCCCTGTGGTCATGCAGGTCGGCGATTACAATTTGCTTTGTCCCAGCTATTCGCTGCTTCGAGATGGCAAGCCCTGCACGCTTTGCGTCCGGGGGCAGTATTATCATGGGATCCAATACCGGTGCGTGAAGAACCATCTTGCAGCCTCCGCAGTGCGGGTTGCCGCTATGTATATCCAGCGCTTGCTTGGATTGTATGAACTGGTGGACGCCTTTGTCGTGCCCTGTGAGTTCATGAAAAACAAACTGCTCGAAGGCGGTGTTTCCAAACACAAGACGCATGTGTTGTATTATCCGGTAGAAAGAAGACAGGGAATGAGAAAAAGACAAGGAGAAAGGGAAGGAGAGGGAAGGAGAGAAGGAGAGAGAAAGAGCGAAGAGAGAGAAAGAGAAGAGAGGTTTCATGTGCTGCAGTATCCGATTGAAAGAACCGTCGCTCCGGATAAGGCATGGCATAAAAAAAACTATATTCTCTATTTTGGCAGATTATCTTACGAAAAAGGGATAGATACCTTGATCGGCGCATTTCAGAAGCTGAATCCGCCAATCAATCTTTATATCATCGGCCGAAGTTATGACGGAGAAGAGGAGCGCCTGAAGCGGCTTATTGAGCCTCATGTGCAAAACCGCATCCATTTTCTGGGATTCCAGTCCGGGCAAACACTGATGCGCTGGATTGCCGAGGCCCTGTTTAGTGTGGTACCCAGCCGCTGGTATGATAATGCGCCGATCAGCACGTATGAGAGTTTTATGAATGGAACGCCGGTTCTGGGGTCCCGTATTGGCGGAATTCCCGAACAGGTTGAGGAAGGGGTGACCGGACGATTGTTTGAACCGGACTCCTGCAACGACCTGGCGCAGAAAATGGACGAGATGCTCTCGAACAGGGAGCAACTGTTGCAAATGGGAATCGCAGGGCAGGACTATGTTAAAAAAAAGCTGCTCATCAATGATCAAATGGACAGCCTGATGAACCTTTTTGAAAACGTTATTGCCAATTACAATCGGGGATAGCGCTATGGTCCATCCCCGGACCGCCTGTTAAGCATGCAATTTAAGACATCGATACCGAGAAAATAATGATGAAAAAATCTCCCCGAGTGCTGGTTCTGGTGGACTGGATACCGAAAGATGATGACTTCCTTCTGGATTCATTGCGAAAAAACGGTCTGGACTGTGATTGTATGGGCATCAACTATAATACTGCCAAGTGGTCGCCCAATAACAAAATCAACAAAATGTTTTCTCATTGGCCCAGGTGCCTGTGGGGCAGTATAAAAGCTTTTAGCCGAAGACATGACTATGACTATGTGGTTGCTAGGCAGCAAATCATGGGGATGTTTTTGGGACTGCTCAAGCTGATTACGTTTTCAAACTCCCCCAACGTGTTTATCCTGACAGCCATCATTATTGAGAGGAGCAACCCCTTCCTGGAAAAGCTTCGCAGGTGGTTTATTGCGATATCCTGGAAAAAAGTCAACCACATCGGTTTTATAACCAATGCTTATAAAATTCTGATTCAGGAACGGTTCAAATTGTCAGAAACTCAGCTTGTTCACCTGAAATATCCTATCGTTACTTTTGAAAAAAATCACAGCGGCTTTAAACCAGACAGTTATCTCTATTCCGTAGGCTTAAGCTACAGGGATTTTCATACTCTGATGGCGGCTGCAAAAAAATGTTCAAAAAAATTTGTATTGGCCACCACAGATGCTTTCTTAAAAGGGCTGACCATCCCAGATAATGTGACGGTTTATCGAAATACATTTGGGAACGCGGCAGAAGAGCTGATGAAACAATCTGCCGCTGTCATATTCCCCCTGGAGAGGATGTCTTCACCTGCAGGGGAAGGGACGCTTCTTAATGCCATGTGTTATGGTAAACCGGTAATTGTCACCCGTACGATTACCACTCAGGAGTATATTGAAGACGGGAAAAACGGATTTTTAGTTCCCTTGAAAGATCCAGACGCGATTATTGATGCCGTAAATATTATTTTTTCTCATCCCGACAAAGCGGAAGAGATCGGCCGACGTGCCAGACAGATGGTACTGGAAAACCATTCCATGGATTTATATGCAAAAAAAATAGCTCATATTATTCAGAATAGCATTCAGGAGACAAGCACGTGATGATTTCCCGATTGAAACTAGTGATATTGGCCAACTGGAAGGATGCAGGGAACTGGCCTTTTCTTCGTTATCTTAAAAGCACGGTTCAAAATGTTGATATTCTTCAGCCGGTTTCTTTCAAACGTCCGGTAAGTAGCCGATTGACTTATATCTCCAACTATTTATCCGAATTCTATGTGCCGCTTCTGGCATCGATCCGGAGAAAACGTTTTGATGTGGTTGTCTCCTGGCA
>PNOB01000468.1 GCA_013824585.1 Desulfobacterium sp.
GTTTGCATTCCAGATACCCGATATTGTGTTCGTTCGGTTCAACTTCAATGGAGACCTGTTCAACAAGCTTCAGACCATACCCCTCAAGGCCGATCATTTTTTTCGGATTGTTGGTCATCAGTCTCATTTTTCTGACACCCAGATCAACCAGCATTTGCGCACCGATTCCATAGTCACGCAGATCTGCTTTGAATCCCAATTTCTCATTGGCTTCAACGGTATCAAATCCTTGGCGCTGTATCTCGTATGCCTTGAGTTTGTTCACCAGTCCGATTCCCCGTCCTTCCTGACGGAGATACAACAGGACTCCGGCACCCTCTTTTTCCATCATTTCCATGGCTTTATACAACTGATTTCCGCAGTCGCATCTCAGGGAACCAAAAATATCGCCGGTCATACATTCAGAATGAACCCGTACCAGGATGGGTTTTTCCGGGTCGACCTTGCCTTTTACAAGGGCGATGTGAAGAAGGTCATCCAGATCATTATTATAGGCTATTATCCTGAACTCTCCTGCATGGGTCGGGATCATTGTATCGGCTGCAATGTGTACAAATGATTCGGTTCGAGTCCGGTAGGCGACCAAGGCGGCAACCGAACAGATTCCAATTTTGTGTTTTTCACTGAATTTTTCCAGGGAGGGCATTCTGGCCATGGTCCCGTCATCATCCATGATCTCACAGATCACACCTGCAGGCCTGAGACCAGCAAGCTTTGCAAGGTCAACCGATCCTTCTGTTTGCCCGATTCGTGCCATAACGCCTCCTTTTTTGGCACGCAGGGGAAACACATGTCCAGGCTGAACCAGGTCTGACGGTTTTGCATTATCGGCAACAGCGGTCAGGATAGTTGTAGCCCGGTCTGCAGCAGAGATTCCGGTGGTTACCCCTTTTCTGGCCTCAATGGAAACCGTAAACCCGGTTTCAAATTGAGATGTATTCTTATGGACCATCATGGGTAACTGCAGTTGATCCAGTTTTTCACCGGTCATGGAAAGGCAGATCAGCCCCCTGCCATACTTTGCCATGAAATTGATGGCTTCCGGGGTGATTTTTTCCGCAGCCATGGTCAGATCACCTTCATTTTCTCGGTCTTCATCATCCACCAGAATGACCATTTTCCCGGCTTTGATATCCTCGATCGCTTCTTCGATTGTAATCACTGGCATCGTTCTACTTTAAACTCCTGTAAATATGAATTGTCTGATCCAATGGATCAGGTAATAAATCCGGATTTTTGAAGAAATTCCATATCAATAACCGTTTCTTTGGCAGGCTTCTGTTTTCTGCCCTGATCCGGTTCTCGAGAAATGAACCGCTCTACGTATTTCCCGATCATATCGGTTTCAATATTCACCATGGATGCGGATTTTTTGAATCCTATGGTTGTTAATCCGGCTGTATGGGGAATGATACTGACCTCAAACCCGTCATGATGAACTTCATTGATTGTCAGACTGATGCCATCCACTGCAACTGATCCTTTGGGGATCATGTACCGGCTGAGCGATTCAGTGACCCGAATGGAAACAATTATTGCGTTTCCGATTGGAGATTTGTGTTGAATGATTCCTGTACCATCAATGTGCCCGGACACAAGATGCCCATCCAGACGGTCGGAAAGACGAAGTGCTCTTTCAAGATTCACCCGCTCACCGACAACCGCTTTTTGAAAGGTTGTTCTGGAAATCGTCTCCGGTGCCACATCCACTTCAAATCGTCTGCCCTGAATCATCACGGCAGTCAGACACGCTCCGCTGACAGCGATACTATCTCCGACTTTGGTTCCGTCCAGATGGAAATCCGATTCAATCACAAATCGTTTCCCCTGTCCGGCAGAACCAATCCCGACAATTGTTCCGAAACCTTCTATGATTCCTGTAAACATTTTTCCAGACCTTACGTTTTGCATCATACGGATGATAAATTTCCAACCGTTACCGTATATTTAACAATCGGAATATCTCTATCCAGGTTTCAAAACAAGAACTATTATAATACCTGTTCGGTCATTTGCCAAGATATCCTTCAATCATAATATCATTTTCAAACCATCGCACATTCATATCTTTTATGTGAACAGCCTGGTTCATTTTTTCCGGGCCCTGGCCTGAGCATAAAGGGAATCCGTCATTTCCACCAAGTAATTTCGGGGCATAAAAAAGAAAGACCTTATCAATAATCCCTGCTGCGAGGGCAGAATGAATGATTCTGCTACCGCCTTCAACCAGCAGGCTGGTGATACCCATTTGTCCGAGAACCGGCATCAGGGAATGCAGAT
>PNOB01000469.1 GCA_013824585.1 Desulfobacterium sp.
GTAGATAAGTTGAAAAAAAAATATGAAGAGCCTGTTGAACCTATTTTGAACAATTGCCCTGGATTACCGGTCAATTGGGGGTGGGCAACAGTAGAACAGCTCGCTTCTGACAAGCCGCGCTCTATACAAAGCGGACCTTTCGGAAGCAATTTAAAACATTCAGAATTTCAAGATAGCGGTAAATTAGTTATTGGGATCGATAATGTTCAGGATGGCTATTTTTCAATCGGCTCAGAACATCGCATAAGTGAAGACAAGTTTAAAGAGCTTGAAAAATATATAGCCCGCTCTGGAGATGTGTTAATCACTGTTATGGCAACAGTTGGCAGAACATGTGTTGTCCCAGAAAATCTGGAACCAGCGATAATAACAAAGCATGTATATAGAATAACAACAAATAGGGATATCTTGAATCCAGATTACCTAAATTTAGCTCTATGGGGCGGTGCTTTTGTAAGAAAACAAATGTTTGGTCAAGTAATTGGGCAAACAAGGCCAGGATTGAATGGAGGGATCATTAAACGACTTATTATACCTGTCCCTCCAATTGATGAGCAAGCTTTGATTGTTGAAATAGTAGTCGCCAAGCTATCAATAATTAATAAAATCTATCCAGAGTTGGAAAAAAATGAAAAACGTGCCGACCGCCTCCGCCAATCCATCCTGAAAAAAGCTTTTTCGGGACAACTGGTTTAATATGGTGAAGCCTGACACCTCAGGCAGTTAATCTATATGCGTATTTTAATTGATACAAATATTTTTATCCCCCTTGAAGATTCTTCGAATGTTCTCGATGAAAGCTTTAGTGAGCTTGTTCGATTAGCGGGTGAAAATAATCATCAAATTCTGGCTCATCCGTCTTCTCTTGATGATATTGAGCGTGATAAAGATGAAGAACGAAAAAAGATCAGATTGTCACGAATACGTAAATACCCTCTTCTTGAAAATCCACCCACTGTCGACCTCCAAGCATTAAAAAATTTAGGATTCATAGATAATAAAGATAATGATCGAGTTGATAATGATATCTTATGGGCTATCTACAAAGATGCCGCCAATATTCTAGTAACAGAAGATCGCGGTATACATAGAAAAGCCTCAATATTAGGTGTTCGAGGGCGTGTTCATTATATTCAGCAGGCGGCCCAATCACTTAAACGCTTGCATAAAACCGTCCATGTCTCTTTACCAAACATAAAAGAGAAGTCTTTACATCAAATTGATTTAAAAAATAATTTTTTTGATTCATTGCGTGATGACTATATAGAATTTAATGAATGGTATAGGAGATCATCAAGAAATGGAAGAAAAGCGTGGGTATATGAGGATGGATCTAATCAGTTGGGTGCAATATTAATATATAAAGAAGAAAATGATGAAATCGTAACAGACGATAATAAGGCGATACCTGGCCGTGTGTTAAAAATTTGCACTTTTAAGGTTGGTGAAGATGTCCGTGGTCGTAAGATTGGAGAGCTTTTTTTAAAAGCTGCTTTTCGTTATGCGACGGCCAATAAAATAGAATCTATTTACATTACAATGCGTCAAGGGAAACACGAATTCCTTGAAGACTTGTGTGTCGACTTTGGTTTTTATAAATATGGAGTATGTAAAGGCGACTCTGTCTATATTAAAGACCATCCGATTGATCCGCCTAAGGATGTTGAGAACACATTAAACGCTTTGGAGTATCATAAAATGTATTATCCACATTTTATAAGGGATACTTCCGTAAGCAAGTATATTGTTCCAATTCAACCAGCTTACCATCAGATTTTATTTCCTGATAATCAGCAGCAACTCCGTCTCTTTACATATTCCGCAGTCGGTAATGCAATCAAACAGGCATATCTTTGTCATGCAAGAATAGGTGGTATTTCACCCGGAGATATTTTGTTATTTTATCGATCAAAAGACAGAAAAGCTATTACAAGCATTGGGATTGTTGAGACCGCAGATGAGTTTAACGATGCTGATAATATTATTCAGCTTGTTTCTAAACGAACTGTATATTCATTTGATGAAATTGTAGATATGGCAGAAAAGAGGACAAAAGTAATATTATTTCGACTATCAATGCATTTGAGACATCCAATAAAATATGACTGGCTCCTAAAAGAAAGAATTGTTAATGGAGCAATCCAAACAATTAGAAAGATATCAAATGACTCGTTTGAAAAAATTATCAGTGAATAAAGAATCAATAATTGCATTTATGTC
>PNOB01000470.1 GCA_013824585.1 Desulfobacterium sp.
TTATAAAACAGAAATGAGAATTCATCACTTACAACATTTTGATAACTTGAAAAATAATGTGTGTACAAATTCCGAAGACTATGATTCAGGGAGAAATATGGAAAAGCTGCTTGACAAAAATTATACGTCATGTATAAAAATTGGTCGGATCATTCAATCATTGAATATTATCGTTAAAAAGCATTGGAAATATCATGAAACAAAAAAAAAGCGAGTTGACTCCAATAATCAAAACAAGACTCCATGTAGAAATAATTGAACAATTGAAAGACAAGATCATTCGAGGTGATTTACAACCAGGTTCCAAGCTTCCGCCCGAAAGGGAACTGGCCGATCAGCTGAAGGTTAACAGAACAACGGTAAGGGAAGCATTGCATAAGCTTGAAAGCATGGGCCTAATCGAGATTAAACATGGAAACGGCATTTTTGTTAAAGACTTCCTGGAGAGCGGGAGTCTGGATTTAGCTGGGCAAATACTTTTTCTTGACGGCAAATTAAATATTAAAATCCTCAAAAATATGTTGGATCTGCGAAGGCTGCTCGTGCCTGAAATAAGTTATTACGCTGCGTTAAACAGGAACGCAAAAGATTTGAGTGAATTGGAGCGGATTATTTTTCAAAGCCACGACATGTTGATCGAAGAAAAGGATTGGCGTGTTCACAACATTATTGCAAGATCCAGCGGCAACCTGCTTTTTGTTATTCTTCTAAATTCTTTTACCGGATTAACCAGGGATTCATCACAACTTTATTTTGCTGTTGAGGAAAACAGAATGCGGTCCCGAAAATTTCATGGCGAAATCTATGAAGCGATAAAAAGAGAAGATGCATTAAAAGCAAAAGAAATCATGTTAGAAGTTTTACTATTCGCTGAAGAGCAAACCTTAAAAGCACTTGGTATAGAGATTGAGAGGAATAAAAAATGAAAAGCAACGGTAAAACGATATCTGGAAACACCGTGATCATAAAACGGTTATGCGCTGATCATGGCCAGGAAACTTTCAAAAAATATCTCCCCTTGAACCGGGAAATGATAAAGGAAATTGAAAGAAATTTAAAAGGGATTTTTGACGATCTGGGCGGTTCATCCCTGATCAAATCAAGCCGCGATGTTTATATCAAGCCGAACGCCGTCGGCACCAACGCATATGTTTATACCCGCCCCGAGGTCATTGAGGCTGCGATTCGTTACTGGTTTGTTGCCGGCGCGAAAAATGTCTATCTGTTTGAAAACTGTACCCAGGCAAACTGTACCAGGTTTGTGTTCGAGACGATCGGGTACAACGCTGTATGCAAAAAAACCGGCGCAGTTCCGGTTTATCTTGATGAAGACGATGAGGTGGAATACGACTTTTCCGGAAAGAAACCGGTCGACAGCGATCCAAAAGGGTATGCACTTACAAAATTCAAGATGCCCCGTATCATCCATGAAAAGCTCATCAGGGAAAAGGACGCCAATCTGTACGTGAACATTCCCAAACTTAAAACACATTCAATGGGGGTGGTTACTCTGGGCATCAAAAATCAGTGGGGGTTTCCGATCCACTGCGACCGCAGTCCCGACCATAATTACAACCTTCACCACAAGATCGTCGATGTTTTATCCCATGTGCGCCCCGATGTTACCCTTATCGAAGGGGTTGAAGGAACCATTTTCGGGCATTATCCGCCGCTGGCACTGGTGGACCAATGTGTAAGGCCATTCAGGGTGCTGATCGGCGGGTTGAACGTGGTGGCGGTCGATACGGTAGGTGCACGGATTTTCGGCAAGAGGATCAAAGATGTCCCTCATCTGAAAATCGCCCTGGAAAGAAATCTTGGCGGTGGAATCCAAAGTGAACAAGACATCGTCATAACTGGAGATTTCTCAACATACGACGACATTGATATTCTTGATGAATTGTCCGAATACAGCGGTCAGTACCCCGACGACCTGGTTCCCGAATTCCCGGAAGATGTAGCCATCATCAAGGGAAAGGAAATGGCCTGCCGGGAAGGTTGTGTAAACAACTCCCTAAGTGTCCTTCAAGGTATGTACCTCGATCAGCATGGAAAAGGCGGATGGACAATGATCATGGGCAAGGGGTTCGATAATGATGTTATTGACAACATCACCGGTCCGGTTCTTGTGGTCGGTCCATGCGCGGTCAAGGAAACAGGCAATCGGCTGGT
>PNOB01000471.1 GCA_013824585.1 Desulfobacterium sp.
TTGGAAAAGATAAAAAAATTATCCCATGATAATGATTAGGTTAAAAAAGCCTGTTGTTTGTCTGCTTGGTTTATTCTGTCTTATGATTCAATCCTGCAGCAGTATTCATAAAAATTCAATTTTCGGGTTACCAGACCTGGCATCCCAAGATGAATCCCTGTCAATCATTGCGTCAATACGGGAAAAAAACAACTCTCTCCGCACATTTAAAGGAATCGGTAAAATTGAGCTGAACAAGGACAAGGATACTTTCATTACCCGAACCGCATGGATGGGTTCTTATCCAGACCGCTTCAGAATTGAGATATTCGGAATCGCAGGTCAGCCCCTCATCAGTTTATCAGCCGATCAGGATCAGCTCTTCTTTCTCTCCCATACGGACTCCAATTATTTTCACAGAGATGACCCCGCGTCAACTCTTGAAGAGTTATTGTCTCTACCCGTGAAAGTAGAAGATGCCATAGAATTTCTTACCGGTCGGATACCCATTCGGGAACACGCAACCTCACGTATTGAAAAATCAGATTCAGATGACGGTTTTATTTTGATTCTGGAAAAAAACTGGACTGGTGTAACTGAAAAAATTTATCTTGATGAAAAAAAAACAAAAATCTATAAGGTTGAAATATTTGGAATCACCGGAGCGCTGAACTATCGAGCAGAATTGCTTGACGAAATCCTGATCGATGGATTTCGTCTTCCATCCCATCTGGTTCTTTCCAATGAAAATGGAGAATCTTTCAAATTGCGTATTGACCGATATTTTGCAAATGCTCCGGTTACACAATCAATGTTTATCATACCTCCGCCAGGAGTTACGGAATGATATTCCTATTACGAATACAGTTGGCCCATGCAGCTTAGATGATGGAGAGCATTCATACAGCAATCGCACTTGGTTCCCGGCTTCGAAAGTGTAGCAACGTAATCACATTGGGTATTCAGTCCAATTTTTCAAAGTATAGTGAACCGGAAAAAGAACTGATCCGGAAAGCATCTAAAATTTATTATCCCGGAACTTTTTATGCAGACCTTTTCAATACGATTGAAAAACCAACATTTCCAAGCTACCATACCTACAAGTTTGTACAGGACAAAATCAAACAAACCGCTCTTTTTCAACTCCTCAATATTCCCCACCCCAAAACCCGGATCTTTTATGGAAAGAAGCAAAAAACAAATATCCTTGATTATTTCAAATATCCGTTTATAGCAAAAATTCCAAGGGGTTCGGCCATGGGAAGGGGTGTCTTTCTCATTCGTAATCAGGATGATTTTTCCGAATACTGCAACATAACGGGAATCGCCTATGTCCAGGAATTTCTTCAAACAGATCGGGATATCCGTGTAGTCATTATTGGTGACCGCGTTGCCCATGCCTACTGGAGAATTGCCGCACCCGGAGAGTTCCGGAGCAATGTTGCCAAAGGAGCTGAGATCAAGCTTGATGGGGTTCCTGAAGATGCCGTAAGGCTGGCATTGTTTACCGCAAGACAATGCGGATGGGATGATGTGGGTATGGATGTTCTCATTCATAATAAAAAATATTACATTCTGGAAGCAAACATGAAATATGGCAAAGCTGGTTTTCAAAAAGCAGGAATTGATTATATCCGCCTGATGGAAAAAAAAATTGCGACAGGTGAAATCTGAATTCTATAAAAAGAATAGTGTATAATTGTCATGAATTTTAATCTTGAGGCTTTGAAACAGGCATTGGATGACCGCGAACAGGGATATTTATCTCCTCTCTCAACAATGAGCAAATATGGCACACGGCGCACCCAGGAAACCCATCTGGATAAAGGATACCGTCAGGCCTTTTCCGTGGATGTGGATCGAATCCTTCACTCGCTGGCCTATACACGTTACATCGATAAGACACAGGTCTTTTATCTGGTAAAAAATGACCATATCACCCATCGGGTTTTGCATGTGCAGATTGTTTCCAAGGTCGCAAGAACCATCGGCCGATTCCTGAGACTGAATGAAGATCTGATTGAAGCAATCGCATTGGGTCACGATATCGGACACGTCCCATTTGGTCATGAAGGGGAGACCTATCTGTCCAGACTTTGCAAAACCGCAGAGATAGGAAAT
>PNOB01000472.1 GCA_013824585.1 Desulfobacterium sp.
CTGGCATCCTACCTGATTCTGCTTTATCAGGAACAGAATCAGACCGGTTCCATTTTATTGACCATATCCAAAAGTCAGCTTGCCAGCCTTTTGGGAACAATCCCTGAGACATTGTCCCGTATCCTTGCGAAAATGAGCAGCCGGAATCTGATTGAGGTGAATGGAAAGGAGATAACATTGCTGGATATGGATGGTCTCGAAGATCTGGCTGAAAGCGGCAAAATATGATGGAAGATGGGGACAGTATGGATTTTTCGGAAGAGGAAAAACAAAGATACAGCAGACAAATTTTGCTTGAACCTGTTGGACTAAAAGGGCAGAAGAAGATTTCAGATGCCAGTGTTCTGGTGGTCGGTTCAGGTGGGCTGGGATCAACGGTGCTGATGCATCTTGCTGCCGCCGGAATCGGAACCATCGGTATTGTTGATGGGGATGTGGTCGATGTAAGCAACCTCCAGCGGCAGATCATTCATTTCACAGAAGATCTTGATAAGCCGAAAATTCAGTCTGCCAGGGAAAAATTGACCAGGCTCAACCTGCATGTCCGGGTAAATACCTATCATGAATTTTTACATTCAGAGAACATTTCGGCACGGATCAAGGGCTATGACTTTATTATTGATGGAACAGATAATTTTCCATCCAAGTTTCTGATCAATGATACTTGTATTGCGATGAATAAACCATTTTGCCATGCCGGTGTCCTGCGTTTTGAAGGTCAGATGATGACTGTCGTGCCAGGAAAGTCAGCCTGTTTGAGATGTGTTTTCCCTGAACCGCCACCGCCTGATACTGTGCCCAGCAGCAGTCAGGTAGGGATTTTAGGAACTCTTGCCGGTCTGTTTGGAACCCTTCAGGTAACAGAGGCGATAAAATATATTATCGGGCAGGGGGATTTGTTGACCAACAGGTTGTTGATCTGTGATTTATTTCAAATGACCTTCCGGGAAGTGAAGATCAAAAAAAGGTTGGGATGTCCGGCTTGTGGTTCCTCCCCTTCCGGAGTCATTTCATAAATCTTCTTCAATGGTATGATTCCTCAGAAAGGTTTCAATCCATTTTTCCTGATGATACGGCAGATCGTTAAACTGAAGGGCGCATCGAATTTTCTGGTTGATCGGATTTACAGCATTATCCGCTAAAAATTCTTTTTCTGAAATAATTCTGGTATGGAATTTATAGGATAGGTTGTTGACATCCGAATCTTTTTTATCGAACAGAAAGATCATGTCTGTTGAATCCACAGACCTTGTTTTGATACCGGCATAGGAAAAGGAAAGACCACCCATGCTGATATCGATAACCTGTCCCAGTTTGCTGCATTCGTAACCCAGTACAGCAAAAATTCCGGTTTTTACCTTATACCGTTTATGTTTTCGAGACTCATTTTTTTTATAGTTCTGCATATTCCGCATCAATAGTATTTAACCCTGCCTTTATTTGTGTAAGAAATTGATTCAGGTCTGGCAGGTGTTTGTTCTGCTTCTGGTATTGGTAAACAAGCTTGTGAAAAAGAGCGGCCTGTCTGAATAACTCCTGGTGAATATTTAAAATGTCTTTTTTGCTGTTATCAATTTGTTGCAGATTCAGTGAAAAAAGTTTTTGTTTGCATCGATAGGATGCACTGGCAAAATTGGAGCAAAGGGATAAGAACTGTTCCGAGTTAATGAGTTCAAGGTACCTTTTTCCTGCGGATATCTGGTCGAGTTTCTGAATAAAAGATAGAAAATTCCGATAATCCTGGCATTGCCTGAAAAGTTCCAGGCGGATTTTATCATTCATTTGTAAATCGGTTTTGGCGTGCCTGGTTGTTTTTTGAGTACTGGATTGTATACCAGTCCCATCTGTCTCGGTTTCCTGGACAGAGGTCTCTGATTTGCCTGCTTCCACTTCACGTAACGAATTGTTACTCAGGGCGTTCATTGCGGCTTTTCCGGAAATTGGATTCAGGAGAAGAGCAAGGATTAGAATGATGTTGCTTGTTCGTATCATAAAGGCTTAACACTCCGGGGTGAAAAAATCTGTA
>PNOB01000473.1 GCA_013824585.1 Desulfobacterium sp.
TGGGGCGTTCTGTATTTTCCCGGATGGTCAGACAGGGTATGCCAAGGGCTGTGGTTTCCTCCTGCAGGCCCCCGGAATCGGTCAGTACAAGTTTTGCATCCTTCCAGAGGTTCAGGAATTCCATGTAGGAAAGAGGATCGGTCAGCTTCATGGCCGTGGGAGTCCTGATTCCAAATGCATCCATATTTTTCCGGGTCCGGGGATGGATGGGAAAAATCAGGGGAAGGGTTTCAGAGATGTGGGCAAGGGCTTCAACGATATGTTCCAGCTTTTGTTTATCATCCACGTTTGACGGTCGATGAAGGGTCACAACCCCATATGCCGGGTTCTGCTTTTTGAATTCATGTAGCGAAAATGCATCCAGGGCCATAGGTTCAAGCTTTGATAGCTGATAATAGAGATTGTCGATCATGACATGACCCACAAAATGGATGGCGGATTCCGGTTTGCCTTCATTTCTCAGGTTAATCATGCCTTGTTCTTCTGTAACAAAAAAAAGATCGGAGATGGAATCGGTTACCATCCGGTTGATCTCTTCCGGCATTGTAATATCAAAGCTGCGGAGTCCGGCCTCAACATGGGCTACCTGAATATCCATTTTTTTGGCTACGATGGAGCAGGCAAGGGTAGAGTTGACATCTCCCACAACCATGACAAGATCAGGTCTGTCTGTCTCACAGATTTTTTCAAATTCAACCATAATCTTGGCAGTCTGTTCAGCATGGGAACCACCGCCGGCTCCCAGATGGTAATCCGGATTTCGGATGCCAAGCTCGTCAAAAAATACATCGCTCATATTCTGATCATAATGCTGACCTGTATGGACAATTTTATACTGGATCTGATCCTGTTTTTCAAATGCCCTTGCAATGGGGGCGATTTTCATGAAATTGGGTCGGGCTCCGGCGATCAGGAATACTTTCATTGTCTGTTACGCTCTCTTTCTTTTATCGGCATAGCTCCGCCCTCTCGATTACAATAAAGTTGAATGGACTATGCAAAATTTGGTCGAAGTTTATAATGTTTTTATCGCGTTTTAGCAGTTACCATGTTTCAAGCCTGAAAACAATGCCGGTCAGACTAATTTATTAAAATTTATACCAAAACATGGTAAAGGTCTGGATAAGATTATTGTTTCATTGCATGTCCGCTTTTTTCCGGAGCCATCGATCTGAATTTTATTATTTTTGCATGAGCAGAGTTTGGTGAAAAACACCTCCTTTAATCTTTCTTTGATTTTTCCGTTTGGATTGAGGTATAATCAGGCAATATGGTACTCCAAATACTTATTTAGAATTTGTCAAAAAAATGTTAGTATCACCCATTTTATGGAACAGATTGCCTGAAGGTAATTCCGATATTAAAATGTATCTTTTCAAATCATGAGTCGAGGCGAATATGCTTCAATGTGTTTTGCTGAATGCAGATTATTCTTTTCTCAATACCGTTGACTGGAAGAGAGCGGTACGGTTAATGATCAAGAAAAAGGTGGAAGTGATCAAATTTTCAGACCTTTGTATACAAGGCATTGAAGGGGTTACCATTATGCTGCCGGCTGTGATGCGGCTGTCCAAATTGATTCGGACGATCTATCGCTCACACGTTCCTTTCAGTAAAAAAAATGTATTGATCCGGGATGGATATTGTTGTGCCTATTGCGGGTTGAAGAAAAAACAATTGACCATCGATCATATCATCCCCAGATCAAGAGGGGGAAAGACGAGTTATGAGAATTGCGTGGCAAGCTGCCGAAACTGTAATGTGCTCAAGGGAAGCCGGACGCCGGAGGAGGCTGGGATGTCTCTGAAAGTGAAACCGTATCAGCCGACCATATTCGAGTTTATCCGGATCAAGTTAAAGCTTCTGGGTATGGATGAAGTGCGAAACATTGTCATGGAGTGGATATGAAGCAAAAAATTATCACCAAGCGGGGTGAAAAAACAGTTAATCTCAGTCCGAGAAGAGCCAT
>PNOB01000474.1 GCA_013824585.1 Desulfobacterium sp.
AGAATAAAGACCGGCCCAAGTCCCTGGTGGCCATCGAGGCAGTGGACGAAGTGGGCAACCCCACCATTCTCGCGACCCTTGCGGTCATTGCCGCCATCCTGCCCATGGCGTTTGTCGGCGGTCTGATGGGCCCCTACATGCGCCCGATTCCAGTGGGTGCTTCAGCGGCCATGATCTTTTCCCTGATCGTCGCCTTTATCGTAACTCCCTGGGCCTCCTGGCGTCTCTTACAACATTCGGCAGCTTCATCCTGCGGTCATCATGACCATGAGACCGAAGGACGGGCTACCCTGTTCTATCGATGGATCATGGGCCACCTTATTCACCATCCAGTATGGCGCTGGTCGTTTCTATCCGCTACGGCCTTCATGCTGCTCCTGGCTTGCGGACTGGTGGCTGTTGGCTGGGTAGGAGTGAAAATGCTGCCCTTTGACAACAAAAGCGAATTTCAGGTGATCCTGGACATGCCGGAACATGCAACGCTGGAAGATACCTCTGCGGTTGCGTTTGAAATGGGCGAATATCTCAAAACCGTCAATGAAGTGAAAGATTACCAGATCCATGTGGGCGTTTCCGGTCCCTTTAATTTCAATGGACTGGTCCGACACTATTATCTGCGGCACTCGCCGAATATGGCGGACATCCAGGTCAATCTTGCCGGCAAGGATCGCCGAAAACAGCAAAGCCACGCCATTGCCAAACGCGTGCGCCCGCCTCTCCAGGCCATCGCCGAACGCTATGGCGCCCGGGTCAAAGTTGCCGAAGTACCCCCCGGTCCCCCGGTTCTATCCACACTGGTGGCGGAAATATATGGCCCGGATTACAAACGCCAGAGGGAAATCGCCCTGGAAATCCGGCGTATTTTCGAGGAAACCGACGGCGTGGTGGATGTGGACTGGATCATGGAAGAAGACCAGATACGCTATCAGATCAATGTGGATCAGGAAAAGGCCGCTCTGCACGGCATCAGCGTAGCCGACATCACCCAGACCATCCAGACCGCCCTGTCGGGGAAACCCGCTGGTCTGCTGCACCTGCCTCTTGAAAAAGAGGATGTCGACATTGTCCTGCAACCACCTCTGGCCCTGCGGGCAGACCTGGATCGCATTCAGGCAATGAAAATCAGCACAGCAGACGGAAACCTGGTGCCGCTCTCCGCACTTGTCAGCATTAAGCAGACGCCCCTCGACCGCAGCATCTATCATAAAAATCTCATGCCGGTGGTGTATGTCACCGGCGATGTAGCCGGGGCAAAAGAAAGCCCTGTATACGCTATCCTGGAAATGCGCAAAAAAATTGAGGCCTTACAGCTTCCGGAAGGATACCGCATCGAACAGCACACAGCCGCTCTGCCGGAAAGCGACCAGCGCTTTTCCATGAAATGGGATGGCGAATGGCACATCACCTATGAAGTCTTCCGGGATCTGGGCCTTGCTTTTGCCGTGGTGCTGGTGTTGATCTTTGTACTGGTCGTCGGCTGGTTCCAATCCTTTACCACACCGCTTGTGATCATGGCGGCCATACCTTTTTCCCTGATCGGCATACTGCCGGCCCATTTTGCCATGAATGCCTTTTTTACCGCAACATCCATGATCGGCTTTATTGCCGGTGCCGGCATCGTGGTGAGAAACTCCATCATTCTGGTGGATTTTATCGAACTGCGCCTGAAAGAAGGAGTGCCCCTGGATCAGGCGGTCATTGACGCTGGCGCAGTCCGGTTCCGGCCCATGATGCTCACGGCTGCGGCAGTCGTTGTGGGTGCCTCGGTCATTCTCTTTGACCCGATTTTTCAGGGACTTGCCATATCCCTGATGGCAGGGGAAATCGCATCCTTGCTGTTCTCGCGCATGACGGTTCCCATTCTCTATTTTCTGGACAAACGCTGGGAATCGGCCCATGCCAAAAACAAAGGAAACCCATCTGCCTGACAAATCAAATCGTTGAAT
>PNOB01000475.1 GCA_013824585.1 Desulfobacterium sp.
GTGGCTTATGATTCCGCAACCGATATTTTTGCGGCAAACAAAAGATTCAACCGGATCGAAAATTACAACGGCTGCTCTGTGCAGGCAGCTTCCGAGTATTTTCATCCCAATTCTGATTTTAATATCCGGGGATGGATCTTTTTCAATCAAATGGATGAAAAAAACAACCGGTACGGTGATAATCAGTATACCTCTTTTACCACGGATCCGAGTATCGTTACCTACAGGCTCGAGAATGGAACAAGGGCAACAGGGTTCACACTTCAGCCCCAATATGATTTTGGGGATATCGGGATGATTACCATAGGGCTTTCCGCTGAACTTGACACATGGGAAAGCAAAGGGACAGCCTGGAACAGATGGTCTTCTGACTGGCCGCCTGGATATGTGGCCGATGAAGTGGATGACAGCAAGGAAATATCCATATATTCCGCAAAAATGGAATATGAATGGATAATGTTTACCGACCTGGGTTTAACTTTTGGGTATGCGAACTATTATCAGAAGAGGCATGATCATTCCGATTATGAGGATATCAATAATCCGGGCCGGAGAGTGTCCCTGGATCAGAATACAGAAAACGATTATAGTTTTTTGATCGGGAGTTATTATGACATCACGGAAAAGACCCGGTTGAAGGCTGCTTTTCAAAGAAACATCCGGTTTCCTTCAATCCGCCAGTTGTATGATGTGGATGCTGGCAATCCGGAATTGAAGACCGAACGGGTTTACCATTATTCCGCAGGAATTGAACAGCAATTGCCGAAAGAGATTCGCCTGACACTAGATGGATTTCATTCGATTGCCAGAGATTTTATTGAAAAAGATTCTCGAAGGAGTGACCAGTTCGAAAATTTTGATCAATATCTGTTTACCGGAGCAGAGCTGGCAACGGAGATCAACACCTTTGACAATTATTTTCTCCGGACATGCTACTCTTATCTTCACACGGAAGACAAAACCGGGTCCGGCAGGAAGGAACTTCAATATCGTCCGAGACATCGGGTGACTGTGGAAAACAAATATACTTTTTCGTGGGGTCTTATTCCCTATGTTTCTTTTGTTTATGTGGGCAACCAGTACTACTATTCAAAAGGGGGGAATCCCTGGGAAGCGCCTATCAAGGCAAAGCTGGATGATTACATGGTCGTCAATCTGAAACTGAATTACAAATTCAAGGAAAGATATACAGTTTATCTGGGCGCGGACAATCTCCTTGATGAAAATTATGAACAAAGTTATGGCTACCCCTTGTCCGGGCGATACATTTATGGGGGAGCTGAAATGCGGTTTTAAATATCTTAAAGTCGGACTTTTTTTATGGATAAAGGATAAGCATTATGAAAAAGTGTTTTGTGATCTCAATGATTTTTGCCTTGTGTTTTGGGACAATAGGCATCCGCCATTCCTTTGCCGCGTACACGATTACCTTTGACGAGGAAGTTGCCACAGACAATGGTGATCCGATTGGTGATATCTATGATCATCTCGGTATTCATTTTCTAACGGATACGACAACGCTTACAGATCCGGGGATCCAATTCTATGGAAGCACCATTTTGCCTGCCGGAAGCAACAATGCGATTTTCTGGTATCCGGTTGCGCCTGCGGATTACCCCTATCCGACAACGCAGTATATAGCCATGGAAAAGCCGTCAGGAGAAGAGGTCATTACCGGTGTGGCATTGCAGTTTGACTATTTATGCACCA
>PNOB01000476.1 GCA_013824585.1 Desulfobacterium sp.
TCCATCTGCTTCCTTATCATAATCTGGGAGAGGCAAAACTGAAAAGAATTTATACTCAACAGCGTCCCATGAACATCGCAGCCCTTGATTCCGAACAGCTGCAAAAAACCCAAGAATTGTTTGAAAAGGAGAAAATCCATGCTGTTCTATACGACTGACCACCTGGGAAGGCCTGTGGCAGAGAAAAAAAATCTCTCTCGAATTTTTCGCCTCAAAGAAGCAGTACAAAAAGCCAATCCTGGAATCTGTACGGACCGGTCAACCATCTGGACCTCCTATCACAAGACACCCGATAATCGAAAAAAATCCCCCCACATTCAAATGGCTGAAGCCTTACGCGAAGTGTTGATGAATAAAAAGATCCACATCTATCCTGATGAGTTGATTGTTGGAAATTATTCTTCAAAAAGAGTCGGCGGATCTATTTTTCCAGAGCTCCATGGTGTTCCCGTATTGATGGATATTTTTAAATTTTCAAAACGGAAAATAAACCCGCTTCAAGTCTCCAGAAAAGAAATCTTGCACCTGTTGAAAATCATTCCGTTCTGGAGCTTCCGATTTCTTGCATTAAAAGCGTACCGATCTCCGTTTCAACTCATCCGGTTGCTGATTCATCAGCTCAAAGGACATTTTTATATTATCAATGAGTCTGGCGGAATCTCCCATATTGCCCCGGATTATGAAAAACTGATTACCATGGGTACTGAGGGAATCGTGGCTGAAGCGACCAGATTTCAGGAGAAATCCAGCAAGGACACAGAAAAATGGTATTTTTATGAGGCGGTAAAAATCATCGCCAACGCACTGGCAAAATTTGGAGAACGCTATGCAGATCTTGCTCAGAAAATGGCTGAATCAGAATCCGATTCCAATCGAAAACAGGAGTTATTGGAGATCGCTCAAATCTGTAGAAATGTGCCCAGAAAAGGAGCCTCGTCATTTCAGGAAGCGGTTCAATCTCTGTTTTTTGCCCAGATTGCTATCAATATGGAAAGCCTGGATAACTCTGTCTGCCCCGGTCGGATGGATCAATATCTGTATCCTTTCTATCTTAAAGATTTTCAACAAAATAAGATTACCAGGGATAAGGCCAAGGAACTCCTGTCTGCCTTTTCAATCAAAACATCCGAAATCATACCTGTTTTTTCAGAATACCTGACAGGCATTCATGGCGGCATGTTCAACGGTCAGGTGGTTACGGTGGGTGGGTTACAGCCGGATGGAACAGATGGAACCAATGATCTGACCTATATTTTTCTGGAAATCATGGATGAATTGCGAATGCGTCAACCCAATTTTCATGCACGAATATCCAATCATTCTCCTCAAAAATATATTGATCAAATCAATCAGATGCTTTCTGGAGGAAGCAATTCTCCAGCTCTATATAATGACACGGTTATTGTGGATACGATGGTTCAACATGGATACTTGATCGAAGATGCAAGGGATTATACCGGAGTCGGATGCGTTGAGCCGGTGGCACAGGGAAAAAGCTTTTCATCAACCGATGCTGCGCTTGTTAATGTCCCATTGATTCTTGAACTGGCGCTCAATCAGGGCAAAAGATTTGGTTCCCGGTTCCGGTCCGGGGCTAAAAGTATGCCGGTAGAAAAAATGCGGTCCATGGAGGATATGAAAACTGCTTTTAAGGTTCAGCTTGCGGACCAGTTAT
>PNOB01000477.1 GCA_013824585.1 Desulfobacterium sp.
AACCAGCAATGAGTCCGAATGTTTCTCGTATATGCAGCAAGTGCAAGATAGAAATGCTTTATATAAGGACACGAAAGCCGCATTTATTATTTTTTACTATTTTTTAAATTAGTTATCTGTGTCTTCTTTCCGTACACCACCGTTCATAACGCTACAGTTTCCCGGCTCACATGGTCTGGGAATCACTTGTCATACACTCTCTATTTTACAGGATTTGCGGATTTATTATCATTTGGCTGTACACCACCCAGGTGTCGAGCAGTAGCCTTATGATAATATTTGAACCGAAAAAGGGCATCGTCTCCATGACAATCCTTGCAGAGCATATCTTCCAGCTTGTCACGTAAAAAACTATTTGTGGCGTCTCCTTCGACCTTAACCCCCTTGCCCTTTTCAAATACGGATGGATTCCACTGATGAACCGCATGACAGGAAGGACAGGAGATATTTCCGACAACAGCCTTTTCGCCGGTGTCATGATCAAATAGAGGGAAATATCCAGTATGACCGCTGATCTCACGCCCGACATTCACTATATTTTCCCTGGGATGGGATGAAATCTGCGGAATCTTGTTCGCAGCCGGTCCATCGGGAGAATGACAGGAATTACACATCCGGTCCATGACATGCTCTCCCGGGCCGAATCCAACCGCCCATAGTCGCTGAAGGTTGTTCGCATTATGGGCCAGATGACAGATACCGCAGGTTCCCGCCTCCATTCCCGTCCGCCCCATTGTATTGCGGAATTGAGGAGCTGTAACAGTTAGATCATGATCGGTGTTTTCAATTACCGCCTGGGCTTTGTGGCAATCTCCACAAAGTTTTGAAGAAGGGGCGTTTTTCATTCGTAAAAAACTATTCAGAGCGCTTCCTTCCATGGCAACCGGATCATCTTTCGCCATTTTTCCTGGGTCCCAATGATGGGGGTCATGGCAGGTGTAACAGGTCATCATGCCTGTTGCGGAGATGTCTCCCTGGCTGTCGAACAGCGGCAACAGCGTAGTCATTCCTTTTTCTGCTGGTATGACACCCAGTGGATGGGAATATGGCCCGACTTGTTTTTTTGAAGCCATGCCTTCATTATAATGACAACCGTTGCATAGATTTTCCGCAAACCGATCCGAGCCGTCGCTCATTTGCCGCGCCCATAAAAAACTTTTCTGGGCGCTGTGCGTCAAATGGCAGCTACCGCAAAGTCCGGATTCGGCAACGGTCTGATTTAAAACATTCCTTTCTTCTGGCGCTACCTTGGCAAGATTGTGTTTGGTATAGGCGATATCGAATTTATTGCGATGGCATTCGGCGCAAATGGCAGGCGCATTTTCACGTAAAAACGGCGTTGTGCTTCCTTTTTTGGCGCCGATGGACAACGCCTCTTTTACATCCGACTTGCGGCGACTGTGCGGATTATGACAGGTGGCGCACGTCATCACTCCGTTCCGATCCTTGATTCCATGTCGGTTGAATAATGGCAGGTTCAACCTGCCCCTTTCAGCATCCACCTTCCGCAATATGGTTCCATTTTCTTTTTTTTCAAAAGGATTGATATCCACAGGGTGTGTATAACCGTTGATGAGAAAACCTTTTTCAGCCATTCGTTCCTTTCCGTGACAACTCATGCAAAGCTGGGTTGTAAAATCTTTATCGCCT
>PNOB01000478.1 GCA_013824585.1 Desulfobacterium sp.
CTCAATTTAGTAAAGAAAATAATTCGATATCTTGAAAAAAATGAATGGGGGTGGATTGGCAAAGATTCGTGGAGGAACCTGGCAAGTCGGATCAGCGGGGTTTTTTATTCAACCGCGCAGGTTGTGTTGAATGAACATGAAACCCAACATCAGGCTGTCTACGGGGTATATCGTCTCCTGATTCCTGCAAATCCGATCAAACCAGAACCCAGGAGCCAGATTGCATCCGGGATAGGGATGACGGTATTGGTTCCCGTTTCCCAATGGCTGCCTGCCAGACCCTGACCATTCAAGGTACCTGGTGAAAGTCCATCAAACAGATAATAATGAATATTATCTTCCCATGCAGCCAGTAAAAAATCGTCTATCCAGACCACTTCACCGTCTGCAACACCCAGGTTACTCAAATTGAAGGTAAAGCCGGTCACCGGAGCAGGATCAGCAGGAGGATTGATTAATGTAAATTCAGAATCAATTGCATTGCCATTATACCACGATGAGCATGTGCCTGCTTCAAAATTCCAGGACAGTTCAACATAGGTATATTGATCTTTCACGGTTGGAGCAGATCCTGTTGTCCCGCCGCTCCCAATGAAAGGATAGGTTGTGTCCCCATACTGCCCGCCATAAAATGGTGCAAAATTAGCGCCTTGAAACGACCAAGGAAGCCACTCACTGTTTGTATTGGAATCGCTGGAACGATAAATATTAAAGGCAACGGTCAGATTGGGATAATCACTCGGGTCGATGGGGGTATCTAAAACCAACGACATCCAGGATGTATCACCGGATTTGGTTCCGATTTCCAGCTTGACTGCTTGACTTCCATTGAATTCTGCCACAATCGGATTAACACCTGCCGAATGGGCCGTTGTGCTTTGTCCAAAGCTGATATAACCGATGATAATCACGGACAATAAAAGATAAAAAAGCTTCATTATAAAGTCCCTCCCGACCTTAATTCGGAAATAACTAAATTTCATTAACTTTTTTTCTTGTAACTATCATCATGAGTCCAAAAACACCGGAGCCCAGAAGCAGGGCGGAACTGGCAATGGGAATGGGAGATACAGCATCATCCGGTTTCAGGGTCAGGAAAGACAGATGTGGGGAATCAGACCACTTGATCAGTAAGGAGCTGTACCAGTCATCATTCCCGTTAATGCCGCCGCCATCAAATGTCACATCGCCGCTTATATCTCGGATACCATTCACAACAATGCTCAAATAGACCACTCCGGTATAAGATTCTGCATTTTTATTAAACTCCATGAGTGCAGGTGACCAGTCAGACCATGCTGATCCATCATAACTCCAGTCAAGATTCAGGTCAAATGGCCAATTGAAGGTATTGCTTATCCTAACACGGTCGTCATTGTCGGTATCCACTAAATAAAATTTGACAGGATCCACTGTGGCGGCCTGAACCGAGATGGCAAAACAGGTCAG
>PNOB01000479.1 GCA_013824585.1 Desulfobacterium sp.
ATCAATGAAATGATCGATCGACTCCGTCACTCTGCCACCAGAAATGTTTTATCCCGATCCGATGTTATTGTTGTGGCAAGTGTCTCCTGTATATATGGACTTGGGGCGCCTGAAGATTATCTTCAAATGCGTGTGGATCTGGAAACAGGTCAGGAAATGTCAAGGGATGCGTTGCTGAAAGAACTTGTAGGGATTCAGTATGAACGGAATGATGTGGATTTCTGTCGAGGTGTTTTCAGGGTTCGGGGAGACCGCATAGAAATCTTTCCAACCTATGAAGAGAGCAAAGCCATCCGGATTGAATTTTTCGGGGATGAGATTGAACAATTATCGGAAATCGATCCACTGCGCGGGACAGTAATCAGAAAACTGAACCGTACGGCTGTTTTCCCGGCCAGTCATTATGTCACATTACAGCAGACGAGAAAACGGGCCATTTCATCCATCATTGAAGAACTCAAGGCACGAATCGAGTATTTCCGCAATGAGAATAAATTGATCGAAGCCCAGAGAATTGAGGAACGGACAAATTTTGACCTGGAAATGATGCAGGAGATTGGTTATTGCAATGGCATTGAAAACTACTCAAGACATCTTACGGGCAGAAAACAGGGAGAACCGCCACCGACCCTTCTTGATTATTTCCCGGATGAGTTTCTTACCTTTATTGATGAAAGCCATATCACGGTACCACAACTGAACGCCATGTACAAAGGGGATCGCTCCAGAAAGGAAACCCTGGTGGAATATGGATTCAGACTTCCTTCAGCCGTGGATAACCGGCCCTTGAAATTTGATGAGTTCAACAGCAAAACACCCAGGGTTGTCTATATATCCGCGACACCGGCGGATTATGAAATCAATGAATCCAAACACTGTATTATTGAACAGATTGCAAGGCCAACCGGCTTGATAGACCCTCAGATCGTGGTTCGGCCTGCCCGGAACCAGGTGGATGATCTTCTTGAAGAAATTCAAATTCGATGGGAACGAAATGAGCGGGTTCTTGTCACGACGCTCACCAAAAAAACAGCAGAGGATTTGACCGATTACTATTCAGATCTCGGCATTGCTGTCCGATACCTTCATTCTGACATCAAAACCATGGAAAGAATCGAAATCATCAAAGAACTCCGAATGGGAGAATTCGGGGTCTTGATCGGTATCAATCTTCTTCGGGAAGGGCTTGATATACCGGAAGTGTCTCTGGTGGCGATTCTGGATGCGGATAAGGAAGGATTTTTGCGATCCGCAAGATCCCTGATCCAGACATGCGGCAGGGCTGCCCGAAATGAAAACGGAATGGTGATTATGTATGCTGATAAGGTCACCAATGCCATGCAGCTCG
>PNOB01000480.1 GCA_013824585.1 Desulfobacterium sp.
AGAGCAAACCGATGTGACCGTGATCGGCGGAATTGCACCTTCTGAAGCAAAGCCGGTCCGTGTTGACATGAATCCATTTACCACCACACTGTCCCCGGTAGATGATGACAACACAGCCAATATTGATACTCCCCGATTTCAATGGGAAGCGATTGCCAATGCATCCAGCTATCAGGTTCAGGTATCCACAGTTGCGGATTTTTCCTCAATTCAGATGGATGAAGAATCCGCTGCCAGCAACTTTACCACACCAGCCTTTTCATCTTCAGGAGCTTATTACTGGCGGGTAAGACCCATCGATATGCACGGTTCAGAAGGCGCCTGGTCCAGTGTCCAGCCATTGAATATAATGCTGCTACCAACATTATCAACCAATGATGCCAATTCTGTCACCAGAAATTCGGCTGATATCAGCGGAACTGTCAATCCCAAGGGATTGGCAACAACATGTCATTTTGAGTATGGAACCACAACAAGTTATGGATTGGTTACACCGGATCAGAATATAGGGCAAGGTATTGCGGATGTTTCCGTGAATGCCGTCATTACCGGACTTAACCCTGAAACAACGTATCATTACCGGCTTGTGGCAACAAACAGCGCTGGAGCAACGTATGGTCCTGACCAGACCTTAACAACAATAAACGTTCCCTCGGCAATAACTGAGGCCGCAGGTTCAATAGACTCAAGTTCGGCCACGCTGAACGGTACTGTAAATCCAAAAGGTGCCAACACGGATTATTATTTTGAATATGGAACAACAACGAGTTATGGATCAACCACACCAAAGCAAGATGCCGGTTCCGGTAGAACTGATTTGTCGGTAAAAGCATCCATTACAGGGCTTATTCCTCAAACAGACTATCATTATCGGCTTGTAGCTATAAACAGCGAAGGTAGGATTAACGGCTCTGACAGAACTTTTACTTCCATCGATTCCACCCCCCCAACCATCACCAAGATGGCTCCAACCAATAATGCCTTTAATGTGGGCGTACATAATAGAAAAATCACCGCGACTTTTTCTGAACCCATGAATGGCTTGACCATTACAACAGGAACGTTTCTGGTTCATGACGGAACGGGATATATTACAGGCGGAGTAGCATATGTGGGTGCAACAGCAACATTCACCCCCTCATTAGATTTGAAATACGACACGGCCTACACCGTAACCATAGCCTCTGGTGTAAAGGATATGGCCGGAATTCCAATGGCGGCCGATTATAGCTGGAGTTTTTCGACCGCTGAACAGTTTAGAAAA
>PNOB01000481.1 GCA_013824585.1 Desulfobacterium sp.
ATTCTGGGCCGATAATCAATACGACTACTTTGCTGATATGTTATAGTCCGTAACCGTTTGAACCTTGTGACAGCCGAATGATTTTGATGAAATTGGGTATATATCGAATCTTGTAGGGGTGGGTGGCCCTTGTGGCTACCCGTTTTTTTCTGATAGATTTCGCCTGTTTTTCATTTATAATTGCTGGCAACCACGGGGAATACGGGCAACCACAAGAAATTCGGGCAACCACAAGAAATTCGGGCAACCACAGAAAATTCGGGCAACCACAAGGGTTGCCCCTACGGATACAAAAACGATTGGCATGATTTGATAATCTACCGGGTTCGGAATCCATGAGTTACATCTTCAAGTGAAACAATGATAGGTTCGAGTTGAGCGGAATGAATGATTTTATAGCGGAGTCGTTCACTGTCTGAATGGATTAGGGATCGTTTGGAAAAAACAGTTTATATCCCTTTCTGTTTTTGCCGGAAGCGGTCTGGATAAAACGTAATCATTTATTTCATGCCAGCTATTCTGTTTTTTCCTTACGAGCCCTTATCCATGAGTTTGAACGACGCAGTCTTAAAATTATTCATGGAGCGGAATACAATGCCGGTCATAAAATTGACCTCAATGAAATTACGATTTATCTTAATAAACAATATGGGCAACCACAAGCAATACGGGCAACCACAAGGGTTGCCCCTACGGGCGTAAAAACAAAACATCATCCGGGCCTTTCATGTGAGGTACTGCTCCTTGCTCCTTTGTCAATCGTGTGTGAAAAAAATGAATCCCAAAAACGACCCGGCGGTCTGACGGAAAACCGGAATTAGACCGAACAGATGAATAACTCCTTATAGACGGTTGCGATGATCCCGTTGTCCTGATTCAGGATATTCACCTCATAATTACGGATGGCTTTCCGGCTCTGTTTTATGATGCTCCGGATCTCCTCGATCTCCGAATCCGGGATATGAAACAATTCCCGGACGGTTCCGGGTTTATGGAATTCAATCCGGGCGCTTTTGTCCCAGACCAGGTAGTCTTCTCCCAGGTTTTCAATCAAGATGAACATAAAAAAAAGATCGCACATGGAGTAGAGAGAACCGCCAAAGTGTGTGCCCACATAATTGGTGTTCAAGAGGACAAGGGGCATGGTGACTTCAACAGTATTGGCATCCAGGATCTTTGGAAAAATGGAAGCACCCTGATATGGGCCAAAGCTTTTAAAAGCCTCCTCCAT
>PNOB01000482.1 GCA_013824585.1 Desulfobacterium sp.
ACCTGCAACAACAGTGAAATTGTCGATACCACGCTATTGGATCTTATTCATTCGCCTTTGCGGGTTTCATTGGAGAAAAAAGAGTGTGCAGTCTTTACAGAATCGATGTTAACCAAATTACCTTCTGATGTGATTACAGGGCTTGCAGAAAAAATACCGCAATTGGAAGGACATCTGATGGACCAATGGCAGAAAATAAAGAAAAATCATGATATTGACTCCATCGAGGAGTTTGCAAGACAGATTGAACAACTGGGGGATGAGACGGGTATTTTACCTTTGCTGGAATTTGGTGAGAAACTTGCCTCCTTCAGCAGGGCATTTGACGTGGATCATATTCAAATTCAACTGCAAGCATATCCGTCTTTGGTAGAACAACTGAAACAGACTGTAATCCGCGGGTGACAATCATGGAACCTTTTAAAATTCTGATAGTCGATGATATCGCACAAAATATACAAGTCCTGGGCAACTTGCTGCGTAAGGAAGGTTATGCTATTTCTTATGCCAAAAGTGGTGGCCAAGCATTGTCCATTCTGGAGGAAGAATTGTTTGACTTGATTTTGCTGGATGTAATGATGCCGAATATGGATGGCTTTCAACTGTGTGCAAACATCAAAAAAGAAACAAAATGGCAGGAAATCCCCATCATATTTCTGACTGCCAAGGCCCAGCTTGAAGATGTGATGGAAGGTTTTCAGCTCGGAGCAGTGGATTATGTTACCAAGCCGTTTAATTCAGAGGAGTTGTTGGCAAGGGTAAGAACCCATCTTGAACTGAAAGCAGTCAAAAAACAGTTGGAAAATCAAAACAGTATTCTTTCCCAAAAAAATGAATCGCTGACAAAACTCAATCAGGAATTGGAAAATGCGTTGAATGAAATTAAAGCACTGCGCGGTATTCTGCCGATCTGTGCGCAATGCAAAAAGATTCGCAGGGCAGATAGTGATCCCAAGAAAGATGATTCATGGATGGTTTTGGAGCGCTACCTCATGGAATACACAAGTGTTAAAGCCAGCCACGGGTTATGCCCGGAATGTATGGCTGAGCTTTATCCGGATTTTGTTAAAAAATGACACTGGAGCCAATTTCAAAACGATTAAAAAGCATCACACCGGCGAAAGCCGATGTCCAGAAAAGAACTGAAAAGATTGGATAGCGCTACGCTTTACTGCGTGTCCGGCTTTCGCCGGAACTACA
>PNOB01000483.1 GCA_013824585.1 Desulfobacterium sp.
TTTCTGTGGAAAAACAGACACCACGGATAATAGTTCTGAAAGAGATCTGTTTTCCTGTTTCATGCATAAGATCAATCGAAGGGCAGCCAGGATGCCATCACCGGTTGTATGCTGATCCAGATAAATCATATGCCCGGAATCCTCTCCGCCAATAACAGCGTCATGCCGGATCATCTCTTCCATTACATACCGATCCCCTACATTGGCTTTTATATGATCAATCCCATGGGTTTCAAGTGCAACGCCAAGCCCGATATTACTCATGATGGTTGTCACCAGGATGTTGTTTGCTAATGTCCCATTTTTTTTCATGGACACTGCACAGGCTCCCAGGATCTGATCTCCGGTTGCAACTGAACCCTTCTCATCCACAGCAATCAACCGGTCACCATCCCCATCAAATGCCAGTCCGATATCTGCATTCTTTTCAAGAACGGTTTTTGCCAGCACCTCAGGATACTGGGAACCACATTCATGGTTGATGTTGATCCCGTCCGGATCAGTAAACAGAACGATCAGTTCAGCGCCGAGTTCCTTGAAAACTTTTTCAGCAACCTGAAAGGTTGCTCCATTGGCGCAGTCGATTACAATCTTCTTGCCTTTAAGTGAAAAATTATACGGCAGGCCTTGTTTTAAAAAATCCAGATATACCTGAACCGGATTTTTCATCTGTATCACACGACCGATATGCTGGATTGATTCCGATAGTTTGGCGTTGTTTTCATCCAGAACCAATTCTTCAATTCTATTTTCCTGTTCATCGGAGAGCTTAAAACCCTTACTGTTAAATATTTTAATCCCATTGTCAAAAAAAGGATTATGAGAAGCGGAGATCACAATTCCTGCTTTTGCGCCAGAAGATGCAGCCAGGTATGCAATTCCCGGCGTAGGCAAAACGCCTGCAAGAGTAACGTCCATTCCCATGGAACAGATTCCGGACGCAAGGGCATGTTCCAGCATAGGGCCGGAAATCCGGGTATCCCGGCCAATAATTACCGTTTGCCGCTGATTTATCTCTTGAGAACCGGATAACAGATACGCTGCTGCCCTGCCAATCCGGACAGCAATTTCCGGTGTAATGGGATATTGATTTGCTTTCCCCCGCACACCATCTGTTCCAAATAATTTACCCATCT
>PNOB01000484.1 GCA_013824585.1 Desulfobacterium sp.
CATTATGAACAATACAGGCCCCATGAAAATTCTACTGGTCCAGACAAGCTTTCTGGGAGATACCATCCTTTCCACACCTGTTATTTCAGGAATAAAAACCATTTATCCCACATCCGAACTCTGGATCATGACCACTCCGTTGTCTGCCCATCTGGTAAAATATGATCCGCTTCTGAAAGGCATTATTGCATATGATAAACGGAAAAACCAATCCGGCCTCACTGGTTTGCTGAAAATGGCCCAAGAACTAAAAAAGATGAAATTCGACCGGGTGTATTCCCTTCATCGCTCCTTCCGGACATCCATGCTCCTGTGGCTTGCCAAAATTCCCTGTCGGATCGGATGCAGGGATTCAAAACTGTCATCCTTATATCATGAAACCAGAAGCCGCAATTTTTCAGAACATGATGTGATCCGCAACCTTTCGATATTAAATGGAGAACTGGATCTTTCTTCATTTGATATGGAGATGCGGCTGTTTGCCCCACCGGAAGATGAAATCTGTCTGGATATACAAAAAAAAACCGACAGCTCCAAGCCCTATGCGGTTATTGCTCCGGGCAGCGTGTGGAATACCAAAATGTGGTTTGCCGAAGGGTTCCGTTCAGTTGCTGTATTTCTGCTGAAGCAGGGATACCGTGTTGTTCTGGTTGGCGCAAAATCGGATGAAGCGATCTGCAAAACGGTTGCACAGGATCTTGATGTGATTAATTTTGCCGGGAGAACCGATATCTCTGAAGCCATGTACATTGTGAAGCACGCAAAACTGGTCGTATGCAACGACAGCATGACCCTTCATATGGCATCGGCATTCAAAATACCCAATGTCGCTGTTTTCTGCGCAACCTCTCCGGAATTCGGGTATGGCCCCTGGAAAAACAACGCTATTGTTGTGGAAAAACAGGGTCTCCATTGCAAGCCCTGCCGTCCGCACGGATCAGCAAAATGCCCGGAAGGGACAGATGCCTGTATGAAAGAGCTGCTACCGGACGAGGTGATAAAAGCCATACAAAAAGTGCTGACCATGGGTGACGGCCTATGAACAGTATAAAAACAATACAATACAAAGGTTACTGTTTCGGAACCCGGATGGATCTCACCGACCTTCAATGCAGACAA
>PNOB01000485.1 GCA_013824585.1 Desulfobacterium sp.
AAATACCCCGGGTCCAGGAAGATGTTGTTTGAGGCAAATCCACTATCCAGGTTGATAGTATAAGCAGTGCCATTACCATAGATATTGTTGTACCCAACAGCAGAACCGGTGCTAACGGGTGTATCCACGTAGTTGATTCCATATCCTCCAAAATTCGTGATGTTGTTGTATCTTATATCTGCAATAATAGGGTCTCCATCCCGATCAAGATAAATGCCGTCAGTTGTCCCGCCATCTATGGTGTTGTGATAGATGCCTGAATTGTTCGTACCTCCAGTGGAAATGCCCCGGATGGTTATCCCATAGTCCATGGCCCCGGATGTAAATTCATAGATCAAATTGTT
This sequence comes from Desulfobacterium sp., assembly GCA_013824585.1. GTDB lineage: Bacteria > Desulfobacterota > Desulfobacteria > Desulfobacterales > SURF-7 > QZKS01. The sequence continues at coordinate 345 of PNOB01000485.1, forward strand.
TATGATCATTGGGGAAGCAGCGGTCCCGGTGGCTTCTATAAAAATCCCGGTGATGTTGTCTGTCAGAATGTTGTTGAGGATTTCGGGTGAGGAGTTATAGACTCCGATTCCCCGGGAAAAATTTTTAATGTTCAACCCTTGGATACTGGTTCCGGTTGATGTGCTGTTAAACCGAAACCCATTGTCCAGCCAATTGGTTGCGGTTGAATCCGTACCATCAACCAGGGGTACACCCATGGGTTGTCCGATGATAGTCAGGTTGGCAGGAACGACAAGTTGAGTATCGGATTCACCATTCGCCCCAACCTTGTAAGTACCGGGTAATACATAAAGGGTATCGGCGGCGGAGGGGGTGTAGTTGGTTACTGCATAATGAAGGGTCTTCCAGGGAGCGGACTCGGAACCGTCTCCTGCGACCGCGCAAGGGCCACCCGCCGCATCGCAGCCATTGACAATATCCACATAATAATTCGCTGCAATTGCTGGATTGCGGACAGCCAACAGGAGGCAGAAAAGGATGATAATGAATGGGATGAATTGTTTTATGGATGGGTTCCCTGGCATTGTGCTTTTTCTCCGGTTGTTCAGGTTTATCATACACACCCTTTTCGAATTGTTTATAAATGTATTAATTTATTCCCTATCTTTGCTGAAAACATCCATGCTGCTTTATTGCGGCAGCCCGGGTAATCCAGGAAGCTCTT
>PNOB01000486.1 GCA_013824585.1 Desulfobacterium sp.
GAACGTGTGGACGGGACTCCCATTCCGCCGGTTTTCACTTTCTCGCCAGGTGTGCGCATTCAATTTGATGGCACAGATAACATCAGCCCCAGCGATGAAGCAACAATGGGAAAATTTGTTGCATACATATACCACTACCAGGGAACACCTGACCCAGATGATATCGCGAATTACGGTGTTTTTCGAAGGGGTGTTCTGGTTACTATTGATGAAGCGAGCACTACCCATCGACACACCCTCTTTTAGCTGGTTTTTATAACCTGTAAAAAAATGTTTACTTCCCGTCATGGAACTGCTAATTCATACAGCCCAAGGATTGGAATATTTTTCTTATTCCTGAGGTCGATGTACTCTGCTGATTCATATCGTATTCAATTATTAAGGAGAAAATAAGGTGCTGATCAAAAAAATTGTATTCGCGGGTATGCTGTTTTTCTTTTTTACAAACTACGCTTTTTGTGAGATGGCCGGTCTTGAGCTGAATGTTAACACATCGGATGTGGAAGGAAAATTTGAATTCATTCTTCCACATTATGAAAAGAATATTATACCAGGCGCTGGTGTTTTATACAGTGATGATCGCTATTTGCTCTCAAATGTAAATCTTTCCGTCCGTGACCAGGTCTTTTCGCCGGCACTGTCCCTGGGTCTTGGATTTAAGGGGACATTCGGGACTGCCGAAAAACCCTACGGAGGAGACTATGACGCAGGAGCATTGGGTTTCCTCCTGATCGGAGAATATGATTTCAGAAAAGATTATACAGCAGCCCCCATCAGCCTCGTGGCAACACTTTCCGGCGCGCCTGACCCCTTATGCCTAATGGATACGGATAGGTTCTTTGACTTTTCCTTTACGGTGTATGGCCACATCATTAAAAACGCATCGGTGCTGGCTGGATATCGGCATCTGAACTTTCAGTTTGGAGAGAATAGAAATGAGGAAAAAGTTATCGATAATGCAATTTATGTTGGGTGCAAACTCCATTTTTAATGAATTGTATTAACGGCAGCTTGATCAAGAGTCTGTCTTACCATCCGC
>PNOB01000487.1 GCA_013824585.1 Desulfobacterium sp.
CCATTGATTGTCAGGTCAATTTTCCCTGACCAGTTCGGGCACTTTTTCCCTGATAATAGCCAAATCAGGGGGTTTTCGGGCACTTTTTCCCTGATATTAAATAAATTCATATTTTCGTAATAAATCGCTTGAAAAAGGTTAAGTATTTTGTATATAACATTCACAAAGCAATTAGAACCTGATCTTGCCAACTATAAAGATTCACAACAGAATCATTTTATTTATTGTATGTCAACACAAAATAACCGAAAACTGCTGGATGAAGTTCAAGAAGTGATGCGACTTCATCATTATTCCATTCACACGGAACGGACTTATTGTGATTGGATCAAGCAATATATTCATTTTCATAAAATGAAGTCCCGTGATGATTTGCAGAACGGTGAAACCAAAATCGAGGCATTTTTAACCCATCTTGCCGTAAACAGGGATATTGCTCCTGCGACGCAGAACCAGGCGATGAACGCATTGGTTTTTTTATACAAAAAAGTTTTGAAAACTCAGTTGGACAAAGAGATTAACGCGGTTCGCGCCAAAAGAAAAACCAACGTACCGGTTGTGATGACGAGGGAAGAAACCGCAAAGGTGCTGTCACTCATGAATGGCGTTCCGCAGCTTGCGGCAAAACTGATGTACGGCAGTGGGTTACGGATTTCGGAAGCCATCCGGCTGCGGGTGCAGGACATTGACTACAAAATGAAAACACTGATCGTCAGATCCGGAAAAGGCAATAAGGACCGCGTGACGACCTTTCCGGCATCAATCATCCCTTTTCTGCAGGCCCATCTGGATAAAGTAAAAACCTTTCACACAAATGATCTTGCCAAAGGTTATGGCGCAGTATATCTGCCGCATGCCCTGGCCCGCAAATATTCGGGAGCGGATAAAAAATGGCAATGGCAGTACGTGTTTCCGGCTCGCGACTTGTCTACAGATCCGCGATCCGGAATTATACGCAGGCATCACATTGACCCAAGCCTGATCAACAAGGCCATCAGAAAGGCGGTCCAAACCGCAGGTCTGTATAAAAAAA
>PNOB01000488.1 GCA_013824585.1 Desulfobacterium sp.
TGGGACATCCCCTGGCCGCAGCCGGACTGATTGAAGCCGTCATCTGTACGATCTGTATTCAACAGAATCTCATTCCCGCCAATACCGGATGTACCATACCCGACCCGAAACTGAATCTCCAGCCAACGCTTTCGCCGATGGAACAACCGGTGGATACGGTTTTATCCAACTCATTCGGGTTTGGCGGAAACAATGCATCTGTCGTGATCCGCTCTGTAAAGGGGAACGGGAATCCTGTTCTCCTGAAAAAGGCAACCCCTCTTGAGGTGATCGGTTGCGAATGCATTACTGGTGCAGGAGAAACAACCTCCACCCTGAACCGGTTTCTGAGTGGAGAAAACTGTAATGGGGTATTTCCCCTTGCAGCGCTTTCCGAAAATTTACCGCCCAGACTGATCCGGCGGTTGAAACGCCTCCCACGGATGGCCCTGGCTTTGGCCGATTCCCTGCAAAAAAATATTGTTTCTTTTCAGTCTCCTTTATCCATTTTCTGGGGAACCGGATGGGGCGCTCTTTCTGAAACATATGATTTCCTGACAGAACTTTTTAAATCCAACGAAAAATTTTGCAGCCCTACCGACTTTATCGGATCGGTTCATAATGCAGCCGCTGGCCAGGTTGCCATGTATCTGAAATCAAAAGGAGCCAACATCACCACAACCGGAGGAGATTATTCCTTTGAGCAGGCCCTGTTATCCGCCAGTCTGCTGCATCCGGATAACACAAACGAACCGGTTCTGGTGCTGGGTGCAGATGAACACCATACAAAACTTTCCGGTCTGTTTGACGAATCGGTTTCCAAAACCCATGAGGATTCAGACGGCGGCGGCGCCCTGCTGCTGAAACACGCAGGTTCTGCCAGGGGATTAAACATCTCCTGCTGTTTTTATGAAAGAGCGGAACA
>PNOB01000489.1 GCA_013824585.1 Desulfobacterium sp.
TGGTTCGATTGGGTCTGAAAATTGTCGGGATGGATGAACCGATTGCAAAAACCCAGACAGACGGAAAATGTAACTGGATCATGCAGCAGCAGCCGGATATATGGAAGAAAACGCATAAATATCTTCAGGTTTCCGGATTTCTGAATCATCGCCTTTCCGGTGAATTCAAAGATTCCGTTGCTTCACAGATCGGCCATATTCCCTTTAATTATAAAAAGATGCAATGGGCAAAACCCGGTGATCTTCCAAGCCGTTTATTCCCTGTCCCAATGGAGAAACTGCCGGAACTTGTGACTCCGGGTCATAAAATCGGCAGCATTACGCCAAAAGCAGCTTCTGAAACCGGCATTCCGGAAGGAACACCTGTGATTGCCTGCGGATCGGATAAAGGATGTGAAACCATTGGAATGGGGGTTCTGGATCAGAAAATGGCCAGTCTGAGTTTCGGCACTACGGCAACGGTTCAGACAACGACCCGAAAATATTTTGAACCTCTTGCATTCCTTCCGCCTTATCCGGCTCCCATTCCCGGCCATTATAATCCGGAAGTTGAGATCCTGAGAGGGTACTGGATGATCACATGGTTTAAAAATGAGTTTGCGCATAAAGAAGTAGCCTTGGCAGAAGAGAAGGGCGTTTCTCCTGAAGAGATGCTCAATCATCTGCTGGATGAGGTGCCGGCCGGTTCCATGGGATTGATGGTACAGCCCTATTGGAGTCCGGGCCTGAAAGAGCCGGTAGCCAAGGGCGCGATGATAGGATTTGGTGATGTTCATACCAAAGCCCATGTGTATCGAGCCGTGATTGAAGGCCTGGCTTTTGGTCTTCTGGAGGGCCTTGAAAAAATGGAAAAAGTCGGAAAGACCAGGG
>PNOB01000490.1 GCA_013824585.1 Desulfobacterium sp.
AAATGCTTTGTCGGTCCGACAAGGGAGGACTCAGTTGTTGTGAACCTGTATAAACGGTTTCTGACCTGGGATATCATGAAAAAGCCCTTGATTACTAGATGGATCGACAGACTTTTAAATCCGATCGTCGGAAAGAGCCTGGTTCTGTATTTTACAAAGCAGCCTGAAAGAGGATAATGTGGAGAAAGAACCGTATCAAAACTGGCTATGGAAAAAATGGGGAGAAATTTGTGTTGGGAATCTGAAAAAACACCGATTTGATGCCCATTTTGTGGATACGATAGAGGAGGCTCACTCCCTGCTGCTGAAAATGTTTGCAGGATATGAACGGTTTGGGTTTGGAGGCTCGGATACCACCCGGTCTTTAGGCCTCCATGATATACTGCGCGCGGAAGGAAAGATGGTCATTGATCATCTTGAAGCAGGGCTGAGCTTTGAAGAACAGGTAAACCAGAGAAAACAGCAGGCAGGCTGTGACTGTTTTATATGCAGTGCCAATGCGATTTCCCTGACTGGAGAAATTGTAAATGTCGATGGGATCGGCAATCGAACAAACGCCATGTCATTTGGACCCGGAAAGGTGATTATCGTGGCCGGAATGAACAAGGTGACCGGGGATCTGGATCGGGCAATCAAAAGAGTTCATGATGTGGCAGCACCCATGAGGGCCAGGAGCCTGAATATGGATACACCTTGTGCAAAGAGTGGTATCTGCGTTGATTGCAACACGGATTCCAGGATCTGTAATATTACCACCATTCTGCACCGAAAACCAATGCTTACGGACATTTCTGTTGTTCTGATCAATCAGGCATTGGGATACTGAGCCAATTTCAAAAGTCTGTTGTTGTAGTTCCGGCGAAAACTAGA
>PNOB01000491.1 GCA_013824585.1 Desulfobacterium sp.
TACGGCGACCAGGGTTTGACGAGTTTTCATTGGCGTTCTCCTTTCTGAATGTCCATTGCACAACGTTCAAGCAAATTGCTGAAGACAGTCATGCGGTTATCGTTCAATTTCAAGGCGGCTTGCTGGGCCTGTTGTCCAATCTGTTCTGCAGCTTCCCGGTGAGTCCAGAGATACTGGATGTAGTCCGCCAGTTCCTTATCGTTGCCTGCATCAAAAAACAGGGCTGAATGCTTATGAACCGCATATTCTTTCGTGGCCATATTCTCCGTGATGATGAGCGGCCTTGCCAGGGCCATGACCTCAAGCATACTGAGTTGCCCGGCTGAAATTCGATAATCTTTCAACGGAAAGACGACCATCCGGCTGGATGCAATCCATTGGATCATCTCAGTGCCGGAAACATACTCTCGGAGTATGCAAACATTTTCCGGCACAGCGATCTTCGGCTTATATTTTTGAGATAGAATATAGGTTTTAATATTCAACGAGGTAACCGACCTAATTAACGTGTCAAAATCTCTGTCGCTTTTCCCATAAGAAAAAATATAATCTTTTTTTGGGTGACTCGGCTCCTCAAAACGAGACGGAGATTCTACCAAAGGCAATACCAAAGGCATAAAGACAATCCGACTGCGGGGAATATTAAACATCTGGCTATAAACTTCTTCTTCCTCCGTGGACGTACAGCAAAAATAATCAATTCCGGGAATTGCCAATTTCAACAGGGCAAGATTAAGCCGATAAAGACCCCAGGTTTGCGTCAAATCAATATGAAAATCCTGAATGATATGCATCGGCGGCTTTTGGGAATGAACGATTCGTTTCAGGATGCCATAGCAG
>PNOB01000492.1 GCA_013824585.1 Desulfobacterium sp.
GCATAACTTGATCAGGGTAATCTCTGCCAGAGATATGAATAAAAGAGAAAGGATGTTTTACGATGAAAAAGGATAAAATTATTCCGGACTTTAAGAATGAAGATGAGGAGAGGGAGTTTTGGGCGACTCATTCTCCTCTTGATTATTTTGATAATAAAGATTTCAAAAGAGCTTCTTTTCCCAAACTAAAGCCATCGGTAAAATCTATTTCTATTCGACTTCCGGAGGATATGCTGGCAGAGCTGAAGACCCTTGCGAACAAAAAGGATGTGCCTTACCAGAGTTTGGCAAAAATTTACCTTGCAAGACAAATTTCCTTAGAGCGTGGATTGCTACCTGTGGCTTCTAAAAAGAGGAGGCAGAAAGAGCAATAAGCTATGCTCCCGCTTGATTTCCTTGACTTTTGTAAGAAGGCCATTCGGTATTACAGCTATTATAACGACAAATGCCGCGGAATGCGAAAAAAAACTGATAAGGATAGTGCTATCCCGGCAGTTAACCATTATAAATGAGTTTCCTTCTTATCCGCGTTGATCAAAGTGAGAGAACTGCATGGTAAAGGTCCCCCTTCCCTGAGTCGATGACCTAAGACTGGTTGAATATCCGAACATGCTTGAAAGCGGTACAATGGCCTTGATCGCCTGGAGATTGATCTTGGGGTTAATGGATTCGATTTTGCCGCCCCGGGAATTCAGGTCGCCGATTACATCCCCCATAAAAGAATCCGGCACAAAAATCTCAACGCTCATGATGGGTTCAAGCAGGAAAGGCTCCCCTTTTGAAAGCGCTTCCTTGCATGCCATTGATGTGCTGACGGTATAGGCCAATT
>PNOB01000493.1 GCA_013824585.1 Desulfobacterium sp.
GCAAGTATGCTGTCCCGACAAAGAAAATCAACCTTGATCTGCATGGGATAATCTAGCCAGCCAAAAATATCGATATTATCCCACCCCTCTTTGTTGTCACCTCTTGGAGGGTAGTAGTTGATTCTGACTTTATGGTAATAATTATCATATAAATCAGGATAAACCTTAGGCTGAAGAATATACTCCAGAACCCCAAGCTTACTTACTTCTTTTGACTTAAATGACATGGGGTCGTCAAGTACTTCCCCATCCCGATTCCCGAGAATGTTGGTGGAAAACCATCCGGATAACCCCAGCAGTCTGGCCTTTAAACCTGGTGCCAGGATGGTTTTCATCAAGGTCTGACCGGTTTTGAAATCCTTTCCGCTTATTGGAATTCTGTTGTTCCTTGCAAGTTCCTGTATGGCCGGGATATCCACTGTAAGATTCGGTGCTCCATTTGCATAGGGAACATTCTCCTTGAGAGCAGCATATGCATAGATCATGCTTGGTGCAATGGCCGGATTGTTTTCCGTAAGTCCTTTCTCAAATTGAGCAAGGGATTCATGAACATCGATAGGCTCAATATATGCTTCCGTACTTCCGCACCAAACCATGACAACACGATCCAGATTGTTTTCTTTCTTGAATTTTTGGATATCCTCGCGAAGTTGATCCGCAAGGTCCATTTTTGTATTTCCTTTTTTAATATATGTTCCGTTCAGTCTTTTGACGTATTCCGGGTCAAACACTGCCGACATCGGCTTGATTCCTTCCAGATCCGTTCGAATCCGGTCAAGCAGATCTTTTTGGAGAACCCCGGCATGAACT
>PNOB01000494.1 GCA_013824585.1 Desulfobacterium sp.
CGGCGGCATCTTCGTAAATGATTGTGGATATTCTCTTTGCAACAGATGAATACATTGCATAAGCTGAATTTTTTCTCACAAACCTATGTTTGGCTTACCGAGCGACTATATAATGAGTTGGCTTGGGCATATGATCCTTTTAGCTGGATAGTGAGTGGGGGAAAATGGACTGCTTGGCGTAACGAAGTCCTTACTCAAATTATTGGTAAGCAAGTGCTAGAACTCGGCTTTGGTACAGGAGAATTGTTGATCGCGCTACATCGCTGTGGATTAGCAGTTTACGGATTAGAACAATCTCAAGCTATGCACAAGGTTACCGCACGTAAATTGCAACAACAGGGAATCTTGGGAATTCCCCGCGTCTGTGGATTGGCACAACACTTGCCCTATCCAAGCAATTACTTTGATACAGTTGTGGCAACATTTCCATCAGGGTATGTTTTTGACCCAAACACTCTTTCAGAAGTTAAACGAGTGCTTCGGTCACCCAATGCGGATGGCAGTGTAACTGGCGGACGATTTGTCATTGTCGGTTTGTATGCAGATTATCTAGGGAAAACTCTTGGTTGGATTTCAAAGGAACATTTACTGGATGAGAATAAAAGGGGCAGGTGGGCTCCTGGTTGGGACGTTCGGATAATCAAGCCCACACAGGCAAAGCTCACTTTACCCATCGTCATTTTCGAGAAGCTAAATGAGAGACACGAACAGTGAGCTTAACGAAATCACATGTCATAAAGGCAAAAAGACGCCG
>PNOB01000495.1 GCA_013824585.1 Desulfobacterium sp.
CTAATCCATCTGTTTCATCAACCCTCTGAACCTGAAAAATCAATTCTGGGCGGAAGAACCGCCATTATTGAAACCGCTCTTGATCCGATTGGTGATGTTGTCATCAAAAAATATAAAAGAGGCGGATTGGTTCGATTCTTTAACAATGAAACCTATCTGAACCTGGGAAACATACGCTGCAAAACAGAGTATCAGCAGATGGATCACGCTTACCAGCTTGGAATCCAAGTCCCGAAGGTTGTTGCATATGCTTACACAGGCGGATTGTTTTACAAGGGATGGCTGATCACCGAAAAAATCCAAAACCAGCAAACCCTTGCCAGTCTCGCCATGACAGATCTTACGAGAGCCCGGGCTGCATCCTTTTCACTCCTTACTCAGATATCCAAACTCCTGGACAACCATATTTTCCATCAAGACCTTCATCCCGGCAATGTTCTGGTCACGGATAAGAATGAGGTGTTTATCATTGATTTTGATAAGGCCACCCAATATAGCGGAAGCAGGCAAAACCTTGCATCCCGATATCTGAAAAGATGGAAACGGGCGGTCACCAAATACAACCTGCCGGATATATTGTCCGAAACCCTCGAAAAAGGACTTGAACCCCGGTAATATCCGGTTGCCCCCGGTTATCGATCCTGAAAGCTGTGGGTGTAATCAAAACGGTTGGGTTTCGATTATCCAATAGTTTTGATTACTCCCATTGTGGGAGCGGCATCTTGCCGCGACAGTACTG
>PNOB01000496.1 GCA_013824585.1 Desulfobacterium sp.
GGCGAAGGTGGAGAAAAAGAAGACAAACCAGGGATACCGATTCCGCCTTGGGAATATGGTCGCTCGATAAACCATTTTCATGATCCATTGACGAATAAAGGCTGGTTCAATATTGGAGGGACGGCCTTTATCGGAGATTCATCCATTATCTGGTCTCAAAAGCCGAGAGGAAAGCAGTATTTTGGAGAATATTCATGGCATGATGTACGATACTATTTTTACAAAGCCTTGACCCTGCAGGTAAAGGAAAACAGGGATGATAATTTTGCAGAAATGTTCAGAGGCCTTGGACAATTGATGCACCTGGTTGAGGATGCGTCCGTGCCGGACCATACAAGAAATGACACACATGTTACGGGTTATGAACTCTGGGTAGACAACAAAAAAGAGAGCGACCCTGATAGCGGAATATTTAAGATAGCTGGTGTGACAATTGACCTGATAACCAAAAAAACAAACTTTTTTTCACCAGTAAAACTCCTTGAAGCGGAAGGTGGCTTTCCAAATGCAACCAACCCCTTTT
>PNOB01000497.1 GCA_013824585.1 Desulfobacterium sp.
GGGTGGAAATTCTTTCTGCTTTTGAGGAAAAAATGCCCGGCCTTCCCCCGATTTCAAACGAAATCATGGGTGAGCTCAAAACACTCGGACAGATCATCGATTATCTGGTTGAATTGTCCGGTAGCGTCTCTTCCCCTTCTCTCTCCGTGACAAAAGAAATTCCTTCTGCTTCACGGGACAAAATGGAAAAAACCATGATGCAGGTTGTCAGTGAGCTCACCGGATACCCGGTGGACATGCTTGAACCCAATATGGATATCGAGGCGGATCTTGGAATCGACTCCATTAAACGGGTGGAGATCCTCGCAGCTTTTGAGGAAAAACTGCCCGGTCTTCCCCCGATTTCAAACGAAATCATGGGTGAGCTCAAAACTCTCGGACAGATCATCGATTATCTGGTTGAATTGTCCGGAACCGCTTTCCTTCCTTCTGCTTCCGTAAAGGCTGAAATGCCCTCTTCTGCTTCACGGGACAAAATGGAAAAGACCATGATGCAGGTTGTCAGCGAACTCACCGG
>PNOB01000498.1 GCA_013824585.1 Desulfobacterium sp.
CCAACGGCGAATTCCTTCATTCAACCAAAAACAACGGTGTAATCATTTCATCCATTGGACAGGAATACTGGAGCAGATCCTACTGGACAGCGCGTAGGATTTTGTCCAGTTGATTTTCTCCTTTTTATTTCATGACCACCATGAACGTGGTTTACAAGGTGTTCATGAGGGGAAACCATTTCAGCATAACGATCTCCGAAGTCTATGAGATATTCAGCACATTCTGTGCATTTATTAACAGAATCATCTCGATGACCTTGTCGGGCAGGCCTAACCTGAGAAATTCCTCCAAGGCTGTTTTGGGCTTGATAAATGGAAAGTCACTTCCATAAAGAATCCTTTCACTACCAAAGTCATTGATAAGGGATGTAAGCGTCGTTTTCCAGAAGTCGCGTGTGAGAAATGCAGCATCGATTCCGTGCCGTATGGAAAAAGCAAGAACATCTTCGAATGCGACAGTGAAGGCAATATCGGTATACACATTCCTGTGTTTCTTTAAAACTGT
>PNOB01000499.1 GCA_013824585.1 Desulfobacterium sp.
AAAAACAGTTTCGGACTGTATAGCTTTTCTTACTTTGCCAAAGATACACTTTTGTCGCGTAAAGTTCCTTCCTATGAAAAAACGCCTGCCTTCACCCTGCTGAATGTTGACTTGGTATTTAAATCACCGGTTCCTTTTTATTTCAGATGGATTGTGAAGCGGTTCTTTCAGTATGTGTTTAACCTGAACACCTATATGAAAGAGTTTTATGAGGAAAATTTTTGCTATTGGATCCCTTGCTATGAAATTCGATATGAGCTGATGAATTTCATTGAAGAGTAAATATTGATGAGAATCCTTCTTCTAAGTCGATATACCCGTCTTGGCGCCAGCAGCCGTCTTCGGTCTTACCAGTATCTTCCTTATTTGAAAAACCATGGTATCGAGGTTGATGTCGCACCTTTATTTGATGAAGATTATCTGAAGCAGTTATATTCCCGGAAAACGAAAAATCTGAAAGAGGTTTTCC
>PNOB01000500.1 GCA_013824585.1 Desulfobacterium sp.
GAAAAACCTGTTTCAGATTTTTCGTTTTCCGGGAATATAACTGCTTCAGATAATCTTCATCAAATAAAGGTGCAACATCAACCTCGATGCCAAGGTTTTTCAAATAAGGAAGATACTGGTAAGACCGAAGACGGCTGCTGGCGCCAAGCCGGGTATATCGACTCAGAAGAAGAATTTTCATCAATATTTACTCTTCAATGAAATTCATCAGTTCATATTGAATTTCATAACAAGGGATCCAATAACAAAAATTTTCCTCATAAAACTCTTTCACGTAGGTGTTCAGATTAAACACATATTGAAAGAACCGCTTCACAATCCATCTGAAATAAAAAGGAACAGGTGATTTAAAAATCAGGTTAACATTCAGCAGGGTGAAGGCCGGTTTTTTTTCATAGGAAGGAACTTTGCGCGAAAAAAGTGTATCTTTAGCAAAGTAAGAAAAGCTATACAGTCCGAAACTGGTTTT
>PNOB01000501.1 GCA_013824585.1 Desulfobacterium sp.
GATCGCCGGGTTTCATTATAAGCATTTTCATCGCACTTTCTTCTGACAACACAGACAAACCCTTGAACGTTACGGATGAAACTAGAATTTTAAGTCCCTCATGAATTTTCAAACAGATATCTGCATATTTTTCCTTGTGATCCTGGCTATGGGTCCAGACAATTTCTTCATCGACCTTCACATCGATGTATCCATTTCTCAAATACAGAGCCATCACTCCTTGGATATCTTCATCCAACACCTGCTTATTGAATTCACCGGTGGTCAGCAGTCTCTGCGTATCGGTTATAATCTGCTTTCGGATTTCATCCTCTGCAATAGATTCGTTCCCGATAACCTTCAAATCCGTAACAATGGATCGCGATCCTTCCTCAATGGTGAAGCAGATTCTTCGAATATTCTCTCCATCAATAATTTCCGGTATGATTTCCGTGTTTACCA
>PNOB01000502.1 GCA_013824585.1 Desulfobacterium sp.
TGTTTATTATAAAAACTGTTTGGCAATGGTGAATATTATTCCCATTCAGGAACACCCCGTCTTTAACAGCAATCCGTATGCCACTTTTTTTTCTGTGCAGGACTTTCTTCAGGCCGGATTGCTCGGCTGTGATGGTCCAATAACCTTTTTATATTATGATCAAATCAAAAAGCACATCCGGATTTCCATTTTTTCTCCGATATAGATCCAGTGTAACGCAGTTACATACTGTAACACAACAGGTGTACCGGTTTTGATTCAGGGAAACAGATTTTATGGGTGATGAAAAAAACGGTTGGCTCCTGTAATGGGGATTGTGAGGAAGCTGCCTCGGAAGAAAAAAATCCTGTCAAAGCTGCGTTACAATATGTAACTCTGATTTTAGTATTCAACAAAATGACAG
>PNOB01000503.1 GCA_013824585.1 Desulfobacterium sp.
CTGGAAGGATTAAGGGAAAAGCTGGAGATGAATATCACGGAAAGACTGGATCGATTGAAAGAATTTTCCGTAAAAGTCACTCAGAGTGATCCGGAGGATGTAAGATCCAAAGAACTCTCCCGGGAATGGCCGGAAATTGAATCTTTGATCCGGAAAAATAAATCCACATCAGAAAGTCAGAAAACATTATCTGAATTCAAGGAGATCATCCGAAAGGGGATTCAGAAAATAGGACTGGAGTATATTCGTGTAATTCAAGATCTGAGTCCGCATGAAGCGGCTGTTGGATCGAGATGGTTGCAGCACACGATCGATGAAATTCTTTTGAAAGTGTTTGATCGTCTGCCTTCCTTTGGCTTTTCAACAAAAATGGAGCAGGGGAC
>PNOB01000504.1 GCA_013824585.1 Desulfobacterium sp.
GCCCTCATTTGGATATTAAAAAACAGAGAGGCGGCGTCCCCCATGAACAACACAGCCTTCATGGATTCAGTCAAAAAATTGACAGGTTATTATGACAAACAAACCAGACAAGTATACTGGATCGTCCAGTTAAAAATCTTCCAGCACCACTTCACCGGCAGCATTCAGATCATGATCATCTGATATGACAAAAAGATACCGGCCTTCATTTTTTTTAAAACCGATATTTACCCAAAGCTTTGCTGGATTGAGTTCTTTAAAATATTGAATCTTCACTTCAGAAATCCGTATCGATTTACCGATCTCCCTTTTGACTGCTGTTTCCAGAAAATCAATATAAACG
>PNOB01000505.1 GCA_013824585.1 Desulfobacterium sp.
CCTTATCCGGATATCAAAAAGCAGAGAGAAAATGTCCCCCATGAACAGCAAAGCATTCATAAATTCAGTCAAAAAATTGACAGTTTTTTTGATAATAGGTCAGATGAAAATACCGGGTCATCCAGTTAAAAATCTACCAACACCACTTCACCGGCAGCATTCAGATCTTGATCATCGGATATGGCAAAAAGATACCGGTCTTCAGATTTTTGAAAACTGACATTCACCCAAAGCTTCGCGGGATTGAGTTCTTTAAAATATTGAATCTTCACTTCAGAAATCCGTGTTGATTTACCGATCTCCCTGTTGACTGCTGTTTCAAGAAAATCAATATAAACC